>CAZKYJ010000091.1:0-10675 GCA_964556355.1 uncultured Verrucomicrobiales bacterium
GGAGAAACAGCGTAATCGAATCGATGAGCCCGGCCGCCGCCGGTATGGGAACGCCCTCGAAGTCGCTGCTCACCTTCTTGCTTCCTGGATCCTTGGGCATCGCGCTCAGGCAGTTGAAGCGGGCGAGACGCATGGCTCCGCAGAGCAGGTAGATGAACGCGATGAGGTAGCCATAGGTCTCGGGAATACTCGCGAGGACGATGTTGAAGACGAGCAGCGCCGGCGCCATCCCGAAGCTGACGATGTCGGCGATGGAATCGAACTCGCGCCCGAACTCGGACTCGGTGCCGACGAGCCTGGCGACCCGCCCGTCGAGCAGGTCGAAGATGCAGGCGCCGAGGATGAGGCCGATCGCGTGGTAGTAGTAGATGATATCCCCCGAGGGAGACAACATTCCTTCGAAGATCCGGAGCACCGCCGAGAACCCGCAAAAGAGGTTCCCTGCCGTCATCAGATTCGGCAGGAGGTAGATTTTGGGTTCTTTGTCAGACATCGGGGAGTGGAGGGCGAATGGCGAAGCCGTTTGACCGGGATTACGGTCTATCGTTGGTTACGGCTACGCTGAGGACTGTCATTCCGACCCACAGCGTAGGCAAGAATTCTTATCCTGACGTTCCCGCATGCCCACGACCGACGCCCCCCCGCTCTCCCCGGACACCCGGATGGGCGACCTGCTCAAGGCGTTCCCCGGTGCCCAGCGCGCACTTTTTGCCCGCTACCACATCGGAGGGTGCCAGAGTTGCGCGTTCCGCCCGGAGGAAACGCTGGCCGAGGTTTGCGCACGCAACGAGAACCTGCCGGTGGTCGAGGTCATCAGCCATATCGAGACCAGCCACTCCTCGGACCTTCGCATCCTCATCACACCGGCCGAGCTCGCGGCGATGGATCCGCCTCCGAAGCTCCTCGACACCCGCACCCGTGAGGAATTTGAGGCCGTCCATATCCCGGGGGCACAGCTCATGTCGCAAGAGGCGTTGCAGGCGGCTCTCGGCACCTGGCCGCGGGACACGCCGGTCGTCGTCTACGATCACACCGGTGCCAGGAGCCTCGACGCGGCCGCCTATCTCATCGGCCACGGGCTTGCGGAGACCCGCAGCCTCGAGGGGGGGATCGACGCCTACGCGCGGGAGATCGACCCGACCCTCCCGCGCTACCGGCTCGAGTTCGACGATTGAGAATTTTCCGCTTTCCCCCGGCCCGCACCGACGTAACCCGATTACATGACCATGGACGAAGCAGCCCTCCAAGACGCCATCGCGAACCCCCAGAACCTTGGGGAGATGGCGGACGCCGACGCCGTCGGAACCGTCGGAAGCCCCGAGTGCGGTGACATGGTTCGCCTGTGGCTGAAGTTCGCCGAAAAAGACGGCCAGCGGGTGATCGACCGCGCGTCATTCCAGTCGTTCGGCTGCCAGACCGCCATCGCGGTGGCCAGCATGGCGACAGAGATGCTCCGCGGGAGAACGATTGCCGAGGCGCAGTCGCTTTCGGCCAGCGAGCTCTCCCGGCCGCTCGGCCCGCTCCCGCCGATGAAGATCCACTGCGGGCAGATGGTGGAAGGCGCGCTGCGCGACGCCCTCGCCAAAGAGTCCGGCGCCACTGCTGCGGAAGGATCTCCCGGCGAATTCACGGCGGTCGGCAAACCGGGCGCACCGACGCTCGCCGACTCGTTAGGGGGCGCTGCCGGCGCGGCGAAGCCGAAGAAATTTCGCATCGTCCCGCTCGATTGAGCTTGAGCTTTCCCGCACCGCCCGTAAGCATCCCGCCCACCGAACACCATGGCCCATACAGAAGTTGAACTCATCCGCGAGGTCGAAGCGGTGCAGATCCCCAGCGGCGATACCATCCTGCTGCCGCTCGGCACCAAAGTGATCATCACCCAGTCGCTCGGCGGCACCCACACCGTCGCCACCGAACAGGGGCTCGCGCGGATCTCGGCTGCCAACGCCGACGCATTGGGGCTCGACGACGCGCCCGCCACCGCGGGCTCCGAGGGCGGTCAAGCGCTGGAAGGTGACGCGCTCAAGGACGCCGTCTGGACGCAACTAAAATCGGTCTACGACCCGGAGATCCCGGTGAACATCGTCGATCTCGGGCTGGTTTACGATTGCATGATCACGGGTGATGAAGGAGCCGGGAAGACTGTGGAGATCAAGATGACGCTCACCGCCCCCGGCTGTGGGATGGGGCCTACCATCGCGGCCGACGCCCAAGGCAAGGTCATGACGGTCGGCGGGGTGGATGATGCGAAAGTCGAACTGGTCTGGGATCCGCCGTGGAACCAGGAGATGATCAGCGAGGAAGGCAAGATGAAGCTCGGAATGATCTGAGGCCGCCTCGCGGGGCAGTTGCTGAAAAGTGAATGGTCGTTGCTTGCATCCGGGCCTTTTGCCCTTAAACTCCGCGCCCACCTCGAATTCCCACACTTCAGATCCATGTCCCAGCACCCCAGTCTCAAAGGAGCCAAGTCCGTCGGCGCGAAGCGCAGCGTCCTCAAACGCTTCGAGCGCATCAAGCTGCTGAAGAAGCGCGGCGCCTGGGTCGAGGGAAGTAGCCCGATCGGGCTCCCCAAGACCGAGCCGGAAGCGTAGCCACCCCGGCAGCGCCACCACCCACGTGCGCCTGAACAAATTCCTCGCCTCCTGCGATCTCGGCTCGCGCCGTGGCTGCGAGGCGCTCATCCTCAAGGGTGCGGTCAAGGTCAACGACCGGGTCTGCCGCGAGCTCGCGACCCAGATCACACCGTCCGACAAGGTCGAGTTCGGCGGGCGCATCCTCAGTGCGCCCCGCCCGATCACCATCGCGTTTCACAAGCCCGCCGGGTTCGTCACCTCATCGTCCGACGAGCGCCAACGCAAAACGGTTTTCGACCTCCTCCCCCGCGAGTTCGCCGGCCTTCGCTACGTCGGCCGTTTGGACAAGGACACCGAGGGCCTCCTCATTCTCACCAATTCCGGTGATCTCGTCAACGACCTGACCCACCCGGTCAACAAGGTGGAAAAGGAGTACATCGCCTTTGTGGATAGACCCTTCGACGAGAGGGACATACAACGCCTCCTCGACGGGATCGAGACCCCGGACGGGATCGCGACAGCCGTGGCGGCCGAAAAGATCATGAAACGGAAGGTCGCCATCACCCTGACCCAGGGGATGAAGCGGCAGGTACGGAACATGTTCGCCGGGCTCGACTACAAGGTGAAACGCCTCATCCGGGTTCGCGTGGGCACCTTGGAGCTCGGGACACTCGCCCTCGGCAAGTGGCGGCGTCTCAACGAGGAACAGGTGGCCGCCATCCGTCCGTAGGACCATCGTCGCCGGCGCTCCGTTGGAAAAATTCGATTATTTTTCTTGATCGCATCGATGGGGGTACGGTATTGACGGGACGTGCGTCGAACGCTCGTTTTCGGACTGTTCGGAGCCCTGGTCGTGGGGCTCGCCCTCTGGGTTTGGCTGCGCGAATCGCCCGATCCTCCTCGCCCCGCCGAGGGCGGGGCGCCGTCCGCCCCCCGCCACGTCGACTCCTTCGCGCGGGATCTAGAGGCTGAGGTCGGTGGCGATGGGGGCGGGGCGTCCGGCGCCGGTTCCGACCGGGAGCCGAGCGAGATCGAGCGACACAAAGTGATCGACCGGGCACATTTGCGGGCGATCCACGGGGCGCTCTTCGCCTACCGCGAGAGGCACGGTCATTTTCCGGGTTTTCTGTCCGAGCTCGCCCCCGAGTTCCTCGACCTCGAGATGCTGGTTTCACCCCGCTCCCGGGATGATGGGATGAACCGGTTCGTCGCGATGGATCACCCGGATCCCGGATTGGAAACCCCGGGCTACGGCTACGAATTCAGCAATATCGAGTTCCGCGACGGACGCACGTTCGCCGAAATCAAAGATATCCAGCGAACCGAGTGGGGTGACGCCATCCCCCTGCTCCGCGCCTTCGGCTACGACAAAGTGATCAACATGGCTTACGGGGGCGTCATCTACGAAACCGAACTCAACTGGGAGTGGGATCCGGCGACCCTCGATGTCGTCGATGAGCTCGGCTGGGGGCCCGGGCTCGCTGCCGGGGAGTTCGTCGATGTCCACGTGACCGATACCGACGGCCGACCACTCCGCAACGCCGAGGTCTGGGCGAGCGGTCGTGAATACTCATTCGACCTCCCCGAGCGCCCGTTCGTGACAGATGCCGACGGGTTGGCGCGCATCCCGATTGCCGTCGATTTGGATCGCACGGCGCTCGGGCTCCGCGTCGAGACGCCGGGACTGGCCAGCACGGCGGTGCGGTTTCCCATGGGATCGCCCCCACAATCCCACACGCTCGTGGCCGAAGCCCCCCGGCAGGTCGGCGGGCGGGTCGTCGATAGTGACGGAAACCCGATCGCGGGAACCCGGGTCTACCTGCGGAGCGCGACGGGCGGCGACGGAACCGCGAGCCTCGGCGTGGTGAAGACCAACGTCAGCGGCCGGTGGACCGCGAACGTCCATCCGAGCGAGGCGGATTCGCTCCACGCCATCGTCCCCGGCGGCCCGGGTAGCCAGTCGGGGACGCCACCCCAGCTGTCGCCGGGGACGCGATTGAATCCGGGGGAGGCGGTCCGTGGCACGGCCACGATCGTGGTCGGCGGCGACTAGCTACGGCACGCTCTGGCCGGCTGCGGCCTCCCAGACGGCGTACCAGTCCTGCCGCTCCATCGCGATCGCGGCGGCGGCCGCCGTCGATTGCACGCGCGCCAGCTTGTTCGTTCCCAACACGGGAACCGGCCGCGCCGGGTGCGCCATGACCCAGGCGAAGGCCAGCGCTGCGTCGTCGGCCCCATCGTAGCGCTCCCTCATCGCGGCGAAGGCGGCACGCACGCGGACGGCGGCGGGATCGCCGGCGTCGAATAGCCGCCCCCCGGCCAGCGGCGACCAGGCCATCGGCCGGATGCCGAGCCGCTCGCACTGCAGGAGCGTGCCGTCATCCATCGCCCCCATAACCAGCGGGCTGAATTCGACCTGGTTGGTGACGAGCGCACCGTCCATGAGGGCGTCGAGCGTCGCGAACTGGTGGAACGTATAGTTGGAAACACCGACGTGTTTGACTTTGCCTGAGCCGAGGAGTTCGCGGAGGCCGGCGGCCGTTTCTTCGGCTGGTGTCAGCCAGTCAGGCCGGTGCACCAGAAAGAGGTCGATGACGTCGATACCCATCAGCCGCAACGATTTCTCCGCGCACCCGACGAGGTTCTTGGCGGTCGCGTTGTAGTGCGGAAGGCGTGCACCGTGTTTCTCGTCCGACGGCACATCGATGCCCGCTTTGGTGATGATCTGTAGGCTTTCGCGGAGTGCCGGCTCACACCGGAGCGCCGCCCCGATAGCCGCCTCGACGCCATACCCGCCGTAGATCTCGGCGGTATCGACCGAGCTAATGCCCATCGCGGCACAGGCGGAGAAGCGCGCAGCGAGCGAGGGCGCCGTGGGCGTGTCGTCGAGGAGGCGCCAGGTGCCGTACACGATGGAGGAAAGGTGGGGCCCGCGGGGCGAGAGTGGAATTGTCGGGACAGTCATGGTCATGGACGGATATGATTGCTGGGGAGCCACCCTACACGGACAATTCGTATTGCAATCGCCCTGGCGAAGGTAGATAGGATCGCGAGACATTCCCCCCAGCGGGACGGTCACGGGGATGTGGCAGCCTGACGGGCGGGCTGTCGATCCCGCCGTCGTGCTCGACAGCCCCCCGCGATCTGCCTGCTTGAGCAGCTTCGACGGCCTGGATCGCAACGGCACCTGGAACCTCTTCGTCGCCGACCTCGCGGCGGGTGACGTGGCGCAGCTCGACAGTCGGAGCCTCACCATCACGGCTTCGGATGCCATTCCCGAGCCGAGCCGCGCGGCGATGATCGGGATCGCCATCGTCGTGGTGGCCCTCCGGCGCTGTCGCTGAGCCTGCGGACGGCGCCCCCCGGTCCGGCGATCTGCTAGGCCTCCGCCCTTTTCGCCGCCGCGGGCAGCTTCCGCGGGATCTCCTCCAGCCGGTAGCCGAACCCCGGCCCGCGCAGCGTCCCCAGTTCCAGCACGCCCCCCCGCCGCCGGTAGACCCCCGGATGGACGGACTCCTCGGGCTTCGAAGCCTCCGGGTAGAACTGCATCCCGTTGCTCTCCACCCCCATGATCGTTCCCGCGTGGGCGGCGAGGAGGACGTGCGGCAACTGGGCGAGCATCGGGTTGGTCAGGTCTTGCACCATGAGCCCCATGCCGTGCGCCCGCGCGTAACACAGGCTGAGAAGCGCACCGGTCTGCGTCTTGCAAGTCTTCAAGGCGACCCCGGTCCAGCCGAGGGATCGCCCGAGCCGGACAAACGTCCAATCGTGCGCGCTCTCGTCGAGGTACAAGGGTTTGCGCTCGCTGAGGCTGGTAACGTCGATGGGGTTCGCCTCGAGGTCGTAGGGAAATGGTTGCTCGACATAGAGGATCGAGGCGTGGCAGGCCGGATACTCTTCTTTCAGCTGGTCGAGGATCGCGTTGACGTACCCCGGATCGCGCACCGTGCAGTTGAAGTCCGCCGTCAGGTGCTCGACCCCCTCATCCTCAGCGATCTGGCCGATGCGCACCAGGCGCTCGTAGTCCCAGGCAGCGTCGTTGCCACGCAGCTTGATCTTGAGGCATTTCAATCCGTCGCGACGGATCCAGTCGCGGAGGAGCACCGGGTAGTCGTCGTCGGGCTCGTCGCCCTTGAGATCGGATTCTTCAAGCGGATCGAGCCCACCGACCAGGTGCCACACCGGTAGGTCGTCCCGTCGTGCCACGAGGAAATCGGCCGGGTATTTTCCGGCAAACAGTTCCTTGGGCTCGAGGTAGCACGCGAGGTCCCGCGTCAAAAACTCGCGGGTGTAGGTCTCGTAGGTCGGTCGGTCATGCAGCCTCCCGAACGCGTCATGCAACGCGATATCGAAAGCGGAGAAGCACACCAGCGCGGCGAGGTGCGGCAGCCCGGGGTCGACCTCGGTCACGAGCTTCCCGAGCGCCCCCGAGATGAACGTGTGGCCGATCTCGAAGGCGTGTCCCTCCGCGCGGAACGCCGCCAGCGACCCGGTGAGCGCCTCGCAGAATCGGACCATTCGCCGGTGGCGCTCGTCGTAGGCAATCTCCGCCGAAGGCCAGACCCACGCCACGCTCAGCGGGGTCTCGCCCCACCCTTCGGCGACCCGCGCGCCCCCCGCATCGGCCACGGTGACCCGGACGCGCGCGCAGGTCACCTCGGTGAGTGTTTGGCTACCGAACTTGAGCGGCACCCGCATCGGGACTTCGAGGAGGTAGAGTTCGGCTCCCGTGATTTTCATGATTCAGATTGGGAGGGGTAACGCCCCCCGATTTTCGCACATCGGCAACGGAGGGCACGCGGAAATTCCGGCGGCGCCGGCCGGGTCTGGCGCCGGTTCTGCGGACGGCAGCGAGGCGGGCTGCCCATCGTTTCGGCGCCGGTCATCCTCCACTTGAGCGGCTCGTGCGGAGAAGGCTCCTATCCCTACTGATGGTTTGAAAGAAAGTAGGCGATCGAGGCCACCAGTGCCTCGTAGCTCGCGGCGATGATATTGTAGGAAACCCCGACGGTGCTCCACGTCCGCTGGCCGTCCGTCGAGTCAATCAGCACGCGCGTCTTGGCCGCGGCACCCATCTGGCTGTCGATGATCCGCACTTTGTAGTCGACCAGCTTCATGCGCCCCAACGCCTCGTAGTGCGGCTGCAGCCCCTTGCGCATCGCGTTGTCCAGCGCATCGACCGGTCCATCGCCCTCGGCGACCACGTAGTTCTCGCTCTCGCCGACCGAGAGTTTCACCGTCGCGTGGCAGGTCTCGTAGGCGTGCGCCCCGTCATGCCGGAACGTGCAGTGGTACTCCTGCATGTCGAAAAACGCTTGGCTCAGGCCGAGGTGTTCGCGGACGAGGAGCTCGAACGACGCCTCCGCCGCCTCGTACTCGTAGCCCTCTTTCTCGCGCGCTTTGAGCGACTGGAGAATCTCCGCGACTTTCGGGTCACCTTTCTTCAGTTCGAAGCCGAGCTCGGCCGCCTTGAGCATGACATTGCTCCCCCCCGAAAGTTCGCTGACGAGGATGTGCTGACGGTTGCCGACGGCCTCGGGCTCGATGTGCTCGTAGGTGCGCGCGAGCTTCTGCACCGCGTTCACGTGCATCCCACCCTTGTGCGAGAACGCGGTCGACCCGATAAACGGGGCGCGCACGTTGTGGGCGCAGTTGGCCAGGTCGTCGACAAAATGCGAGAGTGCCGTGAGCATCGGGAGGTGTTCGGTCACGGTGATGCCCATCTTCAGCTGCAGGTTGGGGATGACCGAGGTCATGTTGCAGTTCCCCGTGCGCTCGCCGTAACCGTTGATCGTCCCCTGGACCTGCGACGCGCCCTCGCGGACGGCGGCGAGGGCGTTGGCCACGCCCAGCCCGGAGTCGTCGTGGGTGTGAATCCCCACCGGCATGGCCAGCTTTTCCATCACCGTCCGGGTGATCTCCGCCACCTCGTCGGGCAAGGTTCCGCCATTCGTGTCACAGAGCACCAGCATGTCCGCGCCGCCCTCTTTGGCAGCGACCAGCGTGGAGAGCGCGTGCTCGACATCATCCTTGTAGCCGTCAAAAAAATGCTCGGCGTCATAGATGACCTCCTTGCCGTTCTCCTTGAGGTAGCGCGCCGTGTCGCGGATCATTGCCCGGTTCTCCTCAACCGTGGTGCGGAGCACCTCCGTCACATGGAGCTTCCAGCTCTTGCCGAAATAGGTGACCACCGGCGTGCGCGCGTCGATGAGGAGCTGGATCTGGGCGTCCTCCGCCACCGGGACACCCGCCCGCCGGGTGCTGCCGAAGGCCGCGATCTTGGCGTGCCGCCACTCGCGCTCCGCCGCCTTCTGGAAAAACTCGACGTCCTTCGGGTTCGAACCCGGCCAGCCGCCCTCGATGTAGTCGGCCCCGAACTCGTCGAGCTTTTCGGCGATCCGGAGCTTGTCGAGCGAACTGAGGGAAATACCTTCGCCCTGGGTGCCGTCCCGTAGGGTGGTGTCGTAGAGCGTTACGCGTTTTTTTGGGGCTGGTTGGGTCATCGCGGGTCGGGCAGATCGGCCAAAACCAATCTGTTCGCAAGCCCGAAAATTCTGTTCATTCTGTAAAGTGTGTTTAGAATCAGCCCCTGCCCATGAAGAAAGCGGTCGTCATCCCATCCTACAAAGCCGAAGCCACCCTGCGCGGCGTCATCGAAACCCTGCCCAAGGAGATCCTGGATCACGGGGCCGTCGTCATCGTGAACGACTGCTCGCCCGACGCCACCGGCACCGTGGCAGACGCGCTCGCCGAAGAGTTCCCCAACGTCCACGCCGTCCACCACCCCAAGAACCGCGGCTACGGCGGCGCCCTGAAAACCGGGATGCGCAAGGGGTACGAGATGGGCTACGACATTTTTGCCATCGTCCATGCGGACGGGCAGTACGCCCCCGACATGGTACTGACCCTTTGCCACCCGATCGAGGCGGGCAACACCGAGATCGTCCAGGGGTCCCGCATGCGGGGCGGGGCGCGTTCCGGTGAGAACCCCATGCCGCTGACCCGCTACCTGCCCAATCGCGTCCTGACCATGCTGGAGAACCTCACGTTCGGCACCGACATGGCAGAGTTCCACTCCGGCTACATGATCTACTCCCGCCGGCTGCTGGAGAGGATCCCCTTCGAGAAACTGCAGGACAACTACAATTTCGACGCGGAGATGATCATCATGGCGCACCTCTGTGGCATCCGCTGCGCCGAGATCCCCATCCCCACCCGTTACGACGAGGAGGTCTCGTCCCTCAACCCGATCCCCTACGGCCTCAACGTTCTCAAGATGATGGGCCGCTTCGCCGGCGGCCACTACCGCCAGCTTCTCGACGACCACGAGGCCAAGGTCGACGCCGACCGCAGCGCATGAACCTGCGGCTCCCAGGGCCGAAGGTTCTCGCCGCCTACTACCTTCCGCTCTTCGCCGTCGCCGTCGCCTGCACCGCCTACGCGGCCGGGGCGGACGAGCCACCCTCGTCGTTCGCCGAGCGCCTCGCCGAACGCCTCGCCGAAGGCAAGCCGATCCCCATCCGCTGGCATGCTGCGATCGGCCTCTGGTGGGGGGCGGTGATCAACGCCGGCGTGTGCGTTGGACTGCTCGTCCTCGGCCCGTGGATCACCCGCCCGATCCCCGCCCATCGCCCCTACCGGACTCCGGCGAAGTACAGCGGCTTCATCGTCGTCTCGACGGCACTCGCCATGCTCTATTCCGCCGTCGCCAACGCGCCCCGCCTCGGGCAAGGGCTATGGGGCGACGAGGAAACGACACTCCGGAAAGCCGTCCTCGGCGAGTTCGAGAGGGACGACACCGGAACCCTCCGGCTAGAGCAACGCCCTTGGCGCGACACTCTCTTCAGCTACAAGAGCACCAACAACCACATCCTCTTCTCCATTCTGGCGCGCCTCAGCCTGGCCACCTTCGACCCCGGCCCTGACCCGACCGACCCGACCGCACCGTATTTCAGCGAGTTCGCCCTGCGCCTCCCGGCCTTCCTCGCTGCGCTGGTGGCGCTCCCCACGCTCGCGTGGCTCGTCGGACTGTTGGGCTTCCCGCGCGCCGCCGCCTTTGCCCCGTGGCTCCTCGCCCTGCACCCGTGGTACGTCCGCTACCT
>CAZKYJ010000092.1:0-10662 GCA_964556355.1 uncultured Verrucomicrobiales bacterium
GCGCGGCGCGATGCCCAGTCAAATACGAAACCATTCGCCCCGGGAAGGACCAGCTTGTCAGACGCCTGGCTCATGGCGTGCCGGCGCCGTCGGGCACGGTCGCATAGGCGACCTCGAAGCTGAGGCCGAGCGCGATGTTGCTGATATCCATGACCATCCCATAGGCCGCGAGACGATCGGCCCGCACGATGACATTCGAGCTTTTATCCTTCAGTAGCTCCAGCGCCCCAGGGAGCGACTCCAGCGTCACCTCTTGCTCGTTCAGGTAGAGACGGGGAGCGGATCCGGCGGAGACGGTGATCACGTGCGCCCGCCCCATCGGCCTGAGGATGGCCCCCGATTCGGGCAGGTCGACGGCCACTCCCGACTGGAGCGTGAAGCTGGATCCGAGGAGGAAAAAGATGAGCAGGAGGAGGACAACGTCGACCACCGGCCCGATATGCAGGAGCCCAGAGCGGCGGTCGAGGACAGTTTCGAGTTTCATGGGCGACGGCTGCCGGCTGAAAACCTATCCGAGAACTAGGATTTTCGCGCCGCGGTCTTGGCGGCCGGTTCGCCGGAATGCGAGAAGGCGATAATGTCGCGCTCGCCGCGCTCGCGATTGTCGCAGATGATGTTGACGATCTCGATTCCGCCACGCTCCATCTCGTGCATGAGCGAGCGGGCGGTGGCCGCGAGGAACGAGTAGAGCGTGTAAATGACGATCGCCACCGCGAGACCGGCAGCGGACGTGACGAGGCTTTCGTAGACGCCACGGGAGATGTCGGTCGGGGTGGCATAGCCGCTCGAGGAACTGACCGCCATAAAGGTGTTGGTCATGCCGACGACCGTGCCCAACAGGCCGATCAGCGGCGCGACGTAGGAGATCGTCAGGAGCGCCGGGAGGTAGCGCTCCAGCCTCGGCACCTCGAGCTGCCCGGCTTCTTGGACGATGTCTTTGAGCTCGTTGCGGGGCGCATCGTGCCGGAGGATGGCCGCATGGATCACCCGAGCCACGGGACCCGGCGTGCCGGCACTCTCGTGGAGAGCCTCCGCGAAGTTCTTCTTCCTGATGAGATTGGAAAGACCGTGCAGCAGGTCGCCCACGTTGATCGCGCAGCGGTGGAAGTGGAAAAACCGCTCGGCAAAGATGCCCATCCCGATGAAACTGCATCCAATGATCAGCCACATGAGAGGACCGCCTTTGGAGATGAGATCGATCAGCATCGGTATTTAGGCTATCTTAAATGATCGCATTGACAAGCGATTTCTCCGGGTGCCCGCACGCATCAACCCTTCGCTCCGACCGGCAGATCGGCGGCCTTGCTGACACCGGTTTTCTCGTCACGCTCGATCTCCGCATCGAGCGAAGGCTTGCCGGAAGATTTTGGCTGTACCTTGATAAAACGGCTCTGGTGGGCGTCCCAGTGATCGAGGATCTCGGCGGCGCGGGCGCTGCCGGTACTCTCGCGGTGGCTCGCAATCAGCGATTTGAGCATAGAGATGTCCTCGGGAGCCTCCAGGGGGACAGCCTCGATCATCTCGTCGTTGTAGAGCTTGGTGAATGCCCCGGTCTGGTTCCAGACGTAGGCGGTGCCCCCGCTCATGCCGGCGCCAAAGTTCTTGCCGGTCTTGCCGAGGACGACCACGATCCCGTTGGTCATGTATTCGCAGCCATGGTCGCCGATCCCTTCGACGACCGCGGTGCCACCGGAATTCCGGACGCAGAAGCGCTCGCCCGCCAGACCGTTGGCGAAGAGGTGGCCACCGGTAGCACCGTACATCACGGTGTTTCCGAGGATATTGTTCTCGCCGGGATCGAAGGTGATGTTTTCGTTCGGCTTGATGATGATCTCGCCGCCGCACATGCCTTTGCCGACATAGTCGTTGGCCTCGCCGGTGAGGATGATCCGGACGCCCCCGCAGAGGAAGGTGCCCAGGCTCTGCCCCGCGCTCCCGCTGAGGTCGAGGGTGATCGTTCCCTCGGGCAGGCCGTGGTTGCCGTGGTGGTAGGCGATCTCCCCGGAGAGTTTCGTGCCGAGGTTCCGGTGCGTATTCTTGACTTTGAATGCGAGCCGGACGGGCCGCTTGTCGACGATCGCTTCGCGCGCCTGCTCGATGAACTTATCGTCGAGCGGATGGGCATGGATACCGTCATTGCGGTTGTAGAGGCAGGTGCGGGCGATGTCCTCGTTGTGCTCCTTGGCCACGTCTTTGAGGACGCGGGAGAGACTGACCATATTGGCCTTGGGGTGGCCGGGAACCTCACGCTGCTGGAGGAATGTGCCCGGCTTGCCGATGAGGTCATCGAGCTTGCGGACGCCGAGGCTCGCCATGATGTGGCGGGTCTCGTCAGCGACGGCGTTGAAGAAGTTGATGACGTGTTCCTTCTTTCCTTTGAACTTGTCCCGGTACTTCGGATCTTGGGTGGCCACGCCCACCGGGCAGGTGTTGAGGTGGCACTTGCGGACGTAGACGCAGCCCATGGCAATGAGGGCGATGGTGCCGAAGTTGAACTCCTCGGCCCCGAGGATGGCGGCCTTGATGATGTCCGAACCCGTGCGTAGGCCGCCGTCGGTACGGAGCGTGACACGGTCGCGAAGGCCGTTGAGCATGAGGACTTGCTGGGTCTCGGCGAGGCCGATCTCCCACGGGAGCCCGGCGTGTTTGATCGAGCTGAGCGGCGAGGCGCCCGTCCCCCCCTCGTGGCCGGAGACGAGGATAATGTCGGCGTTCGCCTTCGCGACGCCGGCGGCGACCGTGCCGACACCGGTCTCGGCGACGAGCTTCACACAGACGCGGGCGCGCGGGTTGACCTCTTTCAGGTCGTGGATGAGCTGGGCAAGATCCTCGATGGAATAGATATCGTGGTGCGGCGGCGGAGAAATCAGGGTGACGCCGGGCTGGGTGTGCCGCAGCTTGGCGATGATGCCGTTCACCTTGTGGCCCGGCAACTGGCCACCCTCTCCCGGCTTGGCACCCTGGGCCATCTTGATCTCGAGTTCTTCGGCACTGGCGAGGTATTCGGCGCTGACCCCGAAGCGCCCGGAGGCGATCTGCTTGATCTTCGAGTTCGCCCAATCGCCATTTTCATAGCGCTTGAAGCGGCGCGGCTCCTCGCCGCCCTCGCCGGAGTCGGACTTGCCGCCGATCTCGTTCATGGCGATGGCCAAGGTCTCGTGTGCTTCCGGGCTGATGGCGCCGAGTGACATCGCGGCGGTGGTGAAACGCACGCGGATGTCCTCGATGGGCTCGACCTCGTCCAGCGGGATCGACCCGGTGGCGCGGGGGGTCAGCTCCATGAGGTCGTGCAGCGCGACGGGGGCGACGGATTTGACCTGACGGACGTATTCCTCGTACTTTTCAGCGTCGTTGTCACGGACGAAGGTGTGGAAGTTCTTGAGCACCTGGGCGTGGACGACGTGCCGTTCGCCGTCGCGGCGGAAGCGGTTGTAACCGGGATCCCCGAGCTTGATCGGCGCGTCCGTCGGGACGGCTTCCCCGTAGCCGGAGGCGTGGCGGGCGAGGCTCTCGCTGGCGATCTCCGCAAACCCGATCCCACCCACCTGGGAGGGGGTGCCGGCGAAGCACTTGTCCATGACCTCGGCTCCGATGCCGACGGCCTCGAAAATGTGCGCCCCCTGGTAGCTGCTGAGGACGGAGATGCCCATCTTGGACATGATTTTGAGCACCCCCTTCTCCAGTGCCGCACGGTAGTTGTTAAGAGCTTTGGTGTAATCGACTCCCTCGAAGGTGTTCTTTTTGTCGTTCTCGAGAAGTTCGCGGATGCAGTCGTAGGCGAGGTAGGGGCAGATCGCCTGGGCTCCGAACCCGAAGAGGCAGGCCATCTGGTGCGTGTCCCGCGCCTCGGCAGAATCGACGATGAGGCTGAGCTTCAAGCGCTTGTGCGCCTCGTTGAGGGACTGGTGGACGGCACCGGTGGCGAGGAGGGCGGGGATTGCGACCCGCTCGTGATCGGCGGCACGGTCGGAGAGGATGAGCAGGCGGATCCCCTCGTCGGCGGCCTGCTCGGCAGCGGCGCAGATACGATCGATGGCCGCCTCCATTCCGGCGGCACCTTCGCCGATCGCCCAGGTGGCATCGAGGGTGCGGGAGGGGAAATCTCCGCCGATCTCCTTGATCGAGGCCAACTCGGACTCGAAGAGGAACGGGGTATCGAGATAGACGACGCGGGCGTGTTCGGGAGTCTCCTCCAAAATGTTGCGGTACCAGCCGAGCGAAATCGAGAGGCTCATCACGAGACGCTCCCGGATCGGGTCGATGGGGGGATTGGTAACCTGCGCGAAAAGCTGTTTGAAATAGGTGTAGAGGAGGCGGGGCTGGAGTGACAGGACGGAGAGCGGGATATCGTCGCCCATGCTGTAGGTCGCCTCCTGGCCGCCTTGGATCATCGGTGTGAGAACCATGCTGAGCTCCTCGGCGTCGTAGCCGAAGGCGGACTGCTTTTGCGAGAGGGTCAAAATGTCCAGATCGCCCTCCGGCTGCTGGGGGTTCCGGTCGTGGGCGAGCTCGTGACGGTTTTCGCTGATCCACTGGCCATAGGGGCGCTTGGCGGCCAGCGCCGCTTTGATCTCACGGTCGGTGCGGATCGTGCCGCTGGTGGTGTCGACCGCGATCATCTCGCCGGGCGCGAGCCGCCCCTTCCGCACGATCTTTTCGTCCGGGAGATCGACCACGCCGACCTCGGAGGCAACCGTGAAAATTCCATCCGTCGTCTGTTTGAAGCGTGCCGGGCGCAAGCCGTTGCGGTCTAGGCAGGCAGCGACCGTTTTTCCGTCGGTGAAGACCAGTCCCGCAGGCCCGTCCCACGGCTCGGCAAACGAGCGCTGGTACTGGTAGAAGGCGGTGAGTTCGGGGGTGGTGAACGGATCGATGCGGTAGGCCGGCGGGACGAGAAGCGCCATGGCCTCCTCGGGGCTCCGGCCGGATAGCACCAAAAGCTCCAAGGCGGTGTCCAAGCTGGCGGAATCCGAAGCATTCGGATCGAGCAACGACTGGAGGGCATCGACATCTTCGCCCCACACCTCGCTGGCGAAGTCGGACTCGCGGGAAGCCATCCAGTTCCGGTTGCCTTTGACAGTATTGATCTCCCCGTTGTGGGCGAGCATCCGGAAGGGCTGGGACAGCGGCCAGGTGGGAAAAGTGTTGGTGCTGAATCGCTGGTGGTAAAGGCAGATCGCGGTCTCGAAATCCGGGCTCTGGAGGTCGGGATAGAAACGCTCGACCGCGGTGGCCACCGCCAGCGCCTTGTAGCTGATCATGCGATGGGAGAACGACGGGCTGTAGTAGTCCTCGATGTTCTCCCCACGGGCGCGGAGGGTCGTTAGGCGGCGGACAATGTAGAGCTCGCGTTCGAACTTTTCGGCGTCCATCCCCTCGGGCTTGCCGACCAAGAAATGGAGGATTTTCGGCATGGTCGCGCGCGCTTTTTCCCCCAGTTCGCGGGGGTTGACCGGCACGTCGCGCCACCCGATGACCCGGAGGCCCCGATTCCGCGCGATTCCCTCGGCGAGGATCTTGCCCTTCATCTGCGCCGACTCGTCGTCGTTGGGCAGGTAGAAAACGCCGACGCCGAGATCGGACTCCCGCTCGAGCGTGTAGCCAAGCTTCGCCACGTCCTCCATGAGGATCTTGTAGGGCAACTGGGTCAACACCCCGGCACCATCACCGGTTTTCTGATCCGCATCGACGGCACCCCTGTGCACCATATTGCAGACGCTCGTCAGGCCATAGCGGAGGACTTTATTGCTCCGCTCCCCCTCAATATGCGCGACGAAGCCCACCCCGCAGGAGTCTTTTTCAAGCTCTGGACGGTGGAGGGTGCCCTCGCTGGGGATCGGCATATTGAGAAATTCGCTGGTCATAGATTCCTAAAAGTCGGTGTTGGATAAGATGATGTTGGCGGATGGGGATAATCAGTGCCCCCCTTTGCTATCCAGCCCCAGCCCGCCGAGCCGGAGATAGTCTAGGAGCAGGAATCGCGCCTAATCCCACTTACACCGTCCGAACGGGTTGCGCAAATTGCGTGGCTGGCGTCCGGAATTGCCAGCGTCACGGCGCCGGATCGACCGATTCCGCAAAGAACATCTCGGGGAAGCCGTCCTTCTCCAGTTCTTGAACTTGAGCCGATTCGGCAGCCTCGTTAGTGAACAGCGGCACCACCACAAACCGGTAGCGCCCCCCCACCGCCAATCCCCCGCCGGCATCGGCCGTCGCGGTCGGGACAGGTTTCTTGTCGCGAAACGCCCAAAGCCGGAGAAATGCTTCGTCCAACGTCCCCGACCCGTCGACCGCCGCGAGATCGATCCAGCGCGACTCGTAGGTTCCGCTCGTGTAATTCAGCGTATTGGGATCCGGGATGGAAGCGGCCTCAGAAAGGGTCGCCTCGACCAAAATACCCTCGTCGGGAACCGCAAGCTCCCCGGTCACCTGCGGAGAGTCCCCGCCAGAAATACGGTCGTTCCATTCGACTTCCTCCCATACGACCTCGTTGGCCATCGCCTCCTTCGCCGAGTAAAGGAGATCGCGAGAGGCAATCACCCAGATGACATATTTCTTTGCGCGTACCTCATCGTCAGGTCGTTCGGCAAACATTTTACGCACCTGCGTAGAGGCTCCTCCGTTCACTGCGATCACGTCGAGGGACATCCCGAGCTCGGCCGCAAGATGCTGCGCAAACCCGGCACCGACGAATTCATCCGTCACCCCGGTGCCAAAACCAATCGCACTGTCGTCGAAAATATTCACAAAACTATCGCCGAGCAACACGATCGGCGAGGTCCGATCGGTCGGTGGGCGGTCACCGGTTGCCGGATCGATCACGCGCTCGACCGTTGCCCGCTCCTCCTCGAAAAGCGTGCTCCCTGCCGGAAGATCGAGTTTCTCGACAAGATCGCCAATATGCGCCCGCTCGACCGCCGCGAATTCATATTTATGTATTGGAGCATACCATGGCATTCCTCGAACCTTCTCGGCCACCGCAGCGGCTGCCCGCTTCATCGCGGACGGGCGCCAGTGGGTGTCCTGCTTGAGAAACACGTCGCCTTCGGCCTTCAGATCCCAAAGGAGCGGGGCGAGGTCGAGGATCTCGATGCCACTTTTCCGAAGCGCATCGTAGAATGAAGCCATGTCGGGATGGGTAATCGGTCCGTCGAAAAGAGCGTTCGTGAGTTTCTCGGGGTAGATCATTGGCTTCACGGGAACCGGGACCAGGAGGAGCTCGATCCCCCGCTCCCGCAGCTGCTCGCCATAGCGGATGATGACGGGAAGCGGCGGTTGCCAGCGCTTGAGTGCGGGGTCGCTCGCCGCGCCGATCTCGCGGGAGCGCATCGGGCCTCCGGCGGTGATCGCCTCGATGGCAGGCTTGAAGAAAAGCCACCCGTCATCGCCGACGCGAGTCTTGGTATTGCCCTCCCCTAACGATCGCGTCAGCGCTGCCTGGATCGTCCGGCGGGCGGCTTCGGCGAATGGTGCTTTCTCCAGATCCGCTTCGAACGCCTTGAGGTGGGCGTTCAAGCCTGGCTCGCCCGGCGCCTGATCTTGCCAAAACTCCATCACCGGTACCCAGCGTCTGCCATCCGCGGCGGTTTGGTTCCCGATGACGTTCCGCCAGAGCGGGGGGATGACGCAGACCGCGAGGAAGAGGAAAATCAGCACGCGCGCCCAGCTTCGGGAGACCCGGATCTCTTCCGGCTCGACAATGTCATCATAAGGATTCTTCACCGTATTCGCCCGGACTTATACGATGACTCCCGCGGATTCAAAGCCTCTCTTTCCCAGACGAAACCCCAAAAACAAGCCGCCTAATGAAAGGAAAACCACCCAGCAAATCAATGGTGATACTCGACTATTGCAAAGATTATGATAAGTTTGATAATTATTCGACCTCCGATTCCAAGATGCCGAGAAAGTTTTGCCGCTGTCAGTTCCTAAATGAGTGAGTCGAGTGAATCGAGAGTAACGCCTCATGCGGGGGCATGGATCCCATTCCTCACGGCGGAGCAGACGAGGAGGCTCGTGAGATCGGTCGCACCGCCAGCGGTTCGCCTTGGGGGAGCGGCGCTTCAGTTTATCGCGACGATCCTGATTGCGCGCATCCTCGGTGGAGAGGAATCTGGAAGATTCTTCTTTTGGGCAACCGTACTGATGTCTTGTGGCCAGGTGGCGACGTTTGGACTTGATCGGCTGGCGCTGAGGCAGGTACCACGCCTGGTCGAGGACACCGAGGCCACGGCAGCCTACCTGAGCCCCATCCGCGGACTCTCGATGGCGCTCGCGATACTCATCGGCCTTGCGCTGGCCGCCTATGCGGCCATTGCCCAACCGGAACATGAACACGCTGCGGCCTGGTATCTGCTGTTGCCGATCTGCGTCGCCGGTGTCGCGCTATGCAAAATCAACGGCGAGGTATTCAAGGGGTTGGGCTTTCCCACCTTGAGCATCATTTACCGCTTCCTCCTATCGGCCGTCATCTTTCTCGTGGCCCTTGCAGTGGGGGGAGCTTGGCTGACGGCGGACCTCGCGCTCGTCTGCTATACCGCCAGTTTTGTCGTCACGGGGTTTGCGGCTCTGGCAACGCCCCAGTTCCGGAAAATCGGCCCCCATCTGACGATCCCGCGCGGGACCGAGGCATTCGCGAGATTGCGAGAAGGGCTCCCGATTTGCATTTCCTCGCTCTTCACCGCGCTGACCTACATGATCCCCTTGGCACTCCTGGAGCAGAGCCACCCCCCGGAGACCGTTGCCTACCTCACGACCGCCTACCGCATCTTTGCGCTCTTCGAGCTGCTCGGCATCGCGATCCACTCGATCACGATGCCGGAGCTTTCGCGGGCGGCGGGCAAACTCGATTGGCGCGAGACCCGCGCGGTCTATCGTGCCTCGATCGTCCGAGGAGGCATCTTTCTCGGAATTCCCATGGTGGGCGCTGCCTGGCTCGCCTCGCCCCTCCTCTCGATTTTCGGGGAGGGATTTGCCCAAGGGACGGGCATCCTCCGGATCTTACTTTTGGCCGGGATGATTTCGATGCTGCTCGGACCGGCGATGCATCTCGTCTTGATGATCGGGCATACCAAGCGGATGGCGAGCTACACGCTGGTGCGGCTCCTCCTGACGACCGCGATCGCAGTCTTCGCGATCCCATCGCTGGGCGCCGTCGGGATGGCCGCCGCCCTGGGTGTCGGCGTACTGGTGGAGAAGGCCCTATGCCTCTGGCACTTTCGTCGGCACTGCAAGCTGGATGGCTCCGGCTCGCCTCCAACGAGTGTTGCGGGCGAGCCGAATGCCCCTCCCGCCGCCTCCCCAACCCTGCTCGCCCTGATGCGCCGCTTCGCGGATCACGATGTTCGCGCAATGCTCTGGAAACAGACGGGCGAATTGGAGCCCGCGCTTTCCGGCAAGGGCGACGTGGATCTCCTGGTCGGGGAAGGCGAGGTCAACCGTGCTGCGTCCGTGCTTCGGGAAGCGGGGTTTTCGCTGCTGCACAACCGCCACTGGAAAGATCAACCCAATGTTCAAGACTGGCTTGGCAGCGATCTGGACACCGGACGCCTCCTCCATGTCCAGCTCTACGAACGCCTCGTCCTGGGAATGCCGCAAGGCACCCAGATCGACGTCCCTGGCATTGGGGATCTGTTCGCTCGCGCCACCCCTGGCTCGCCATGCGTCCCGTCCGAGGCCGACGGCGCGGTGCTCCGCATATGCCGGGCCGCTCTGGCCCGCCCCTTGCTTCCCGGTCGGTCTGCGAAACGCCTGCTGGGCGAAGCCCGCGAGCTCGCCCGTTCCACCGACACAAGCGAGATATCGCGATGCGCGGCCACGCTCTTCGACCTGGAGACTTCCCGGGTCGTTGTCTCGGCATTCGCGACCGGACGATTGCATCCTCTCCGCACCCGCCTCGTCCGCAACCACCGTCTCGCTCGCCCGAATCCCATCGCCTTGGGAATTACGGCGCTGGCGCGCTTCAACCGCCGCGTGCTCCATCTCCCGATCCTCGCCCGCCGGGCGATCGGCACCCCTGCCCCGATCATCGCCATCATCGGCTCCGACGGGTCGGGGAAATCCACGGTCTCTCGGAAAGCCGTCGACCTGCTGGGGCAAAAGCTCGATGTCAGGCACGTCTACTTCGGGACCGGCGACGGATCACGATCTCTCCTTCGCCTTCCGCTTGTCTGGTTGAAGCAGCTCCGCGAGAAGCGGACGCGTGGCGAGCGCACAACCTCGAAACAGAAGACACCTCCGCCCCGCCTCGCCGCCGCTCTCTGGGCGGTCGCGGTCGCCCGAGAACGCGCGGCTAAGATGCGTCGGGCGCGCCGCGCCACCCGCGCGGGGATCGTGGTCGTGACCGATCGCTTCCCCCAACTCGAACTCCCCGGAATCCATGACGGACCGCGGCTCGCATCGTGGAAAAACGCGCCGAGCCGGTGGCAGCGGGCACTGGCCGCCTGGGAACGGCGCCGCTACGAGCGGATCCTGGAAACCCACCCGGATCTGGTCATCCATCTCGACGTCCCTCCCGACCTCGCGTTCCTCCGCCGTCCGGGGCACCCGCGGGATGAGATCCGACGGCGCATCCAAGCCGCCCGATCGCTCCGGTTCGAGGACTCCGCCCGCGCGACCATCGGCGTTGAGGCTCCGCTCGCCGAAGTGACCGGCCGGACGCTC
>CAZKYJ010000093.1:0-10661 GCA_964556355.1 uncultured Verrucomicrobiales bacterium
AGATAGGCCGAACCCATGATCTCGATAAACTGCGTGTCCAGCTTCCATCCGCCCGGATCCATCGATTCCGCCTCGATGAGGACGGTCTCAGCCGGCAGCGCTGTCGAAAAAGAAATGGTAGCGAGGGCAATACGCAGTTTCGAAAATCTCATGGGTCTTGTAATTCTATACCTTCCGATTGCCCGGCCGCCAAAGGCCCGCCCCCTCTTTTCTTTCGCCCTCTAGAAGCTTCGGATCGGGGACATTTTCCAGTTGAATGTAAATTCTATAAATATTAGATTGCTTGCGATGTCGCGATCATGAGTGTGTCCATTGGCTTACAAAGTGCGGAGGCGTGGACACCCGAGTTGCTCATACGGCTCGACTGGCAGCGCTTTGTCGATCTCGTCCGCCTAATCATCGCAAAAGGAGGTTACCAGCCACGATCCATTGCCACGCGGATCGACGGGCTCGGCATGCTCTCTATCGCCGCGCCGCGGACCAAAAAACCCGAAGGTCTCGCGGGATGCGCACCGTGGGATCGCCCGATCGTGGACGTCGCCCTGATGAAGATTTTCATCAGGGAACTCGACCGGGGGAAGTTCGCGACCGGCGTTTTCTTCACGCCGGGAGGCTTCGTCGACGACGTGGCCAGACTTGCCGAGAAACGCTCGGTCGAACTCGTCGATGGGCGCGGACTGCTGCGCGTGATCTCGCGCCTGCCCAGCGAAGACCAGGTACGCCTTCTGCAGCTATCGACCGCGGGACACTACGACGTACCCACCTGTCCGAAATGTTCCGGGGGTATGTATTCGTTCGATCCGGGTGGATTCGACGAGATCTCCGACCGGATTCTCAGCGGCGAACAGACGATCGTCGATTTCCTGCGCTGCGCCCAGCTCACCATCGCACGGAAGGCGGAAGCCCATTTTCTGGGGGGCGTCTTCGCGGAGAATATCGTCATCGAAGGCCGTGCCGTCGGGAACTTCAGCTGCGCGGGGACAGTCACCATCGAGAGCCACGGATCCCTCACCGGCACGGTGAAATCCCGTTCCCTCGCGCTCCGCCCGGGAGGCACCCTTGACGGCGACCTCATCATCCTGAAAGGGAAACGGCTCGAAGCGCCAGGCACGCCCCCCGAACTCATGCGCTGGCGGTGCCCGCGCTGCCGCCTCACCTGGCCGACCCGGGAGCTGGCCGCCCGTGGCCTCCCAAGCTAGGGGAGTTCCCAGTCCACCGGCACCGTCTGCACGCGCCCGAACCGGTCTTCATACTTCACCAGCTTGTTCGCGACACCGTACTCGTGAACTTCTTTCGTCACTTTCACGTCGTAGCAGCAGTATTCGGCGATCTTCATGATCTTTCCCTCCTGCCACCAGCGGATGGCATCGAGCCCGTCGGCCGTCTTTCCCGCCCCGAGCGACGCCGAGGCGATGGACTCCAGCTTTAGCCGGTGGCCGAGTACCTGCTCGACGTCCACCATGAGATCGAGGCTGATGGCCTGGCTCGCGATCTCCCAGGCGGTGTAGCCCTGGAGCACCGCGTAGTCGAAGGAGATGTGATTGAATCCGATGACGAGATCCGCGCGGACGATCTGGTCGATCAATTCATCCACGTTGCCCTCGTCGTAAATCCGGTACTCCCCGCTCCCCGTGCTGTAGGTCACACCAACCGACATCCCCATCTTGTCCTTATGCCCCCATCCACCGACGTCGTTCGCGGTACGCTGGGTTTCGAGGTCAAAATAAACGAAATCTCTTGGCATGTTCGGTCTCCGGTCGCGAATTCTATAGAGCGCCCCCGTCGGCGATCCACCAAAAACCCGCAAAAACCTTTCGACAATCGCTAGCTCTCAAGCGCGTTCGTCCGTGCCATCATCGAGCCCCCGCCACCGACTGGCTGAACCGGCAGGATCGGATCCCGCTGGAGCGCTCGTAGGGCGACGAGTCCCCTCCAATCGGCCCCCCGCATCTCTCGTGCACCCGTCGTGCGTCTCGACCCGAACTTGCCCTCCGCTTTCCCTTGTCGGAACACTTCATCAATGAACGCTTTTGTCCCGATGGCGCCCCCTTCCGTCAAGTAGCGCACCCGGCAGCGGAGCGCTTTGGCAACACTGAGTGCACCGCCGCTCTTCAGGACCACCCCCGCCGCGGCACCATCGATGATGCCGGTGCGCACGCCGCGCCCGAAAAGAAGAGTCCGGTAGCGACGTTGCACCTCCTCCCAACCCTCTTGTCCTCCGCCAGAAGTTCCCTCGTGCCCCAGGTCGACGACACCCGCGATCCCCTCCCGTGCCATCGCCGCCGCCGCCCCACCTCCGACGGCTTCGGCATACCCGCTAAATCGATAGTTTTCGGGTGTGGTGACGATTCCCGCCCGGACTGGGTTGAGATCGATGTATGCCGCCACCGTCTCCAGCGCCGCCCGCTGCCCCTCCACCAACACGCTCCGAAAACGGCTTTCCCAGAGCGTTCCCACCCGGTCGTTCCGCCCGTTGAACCAACGGGTGAACCGAAGTTTCAGCGCTTGGACAAAACTCGAGAGATCCCCCATCCGTCCGAGAAGCGCCCCGCGAAACGCGTCCACCGCATCAAGATCGGCAGCCCGACGGTATCCGGCCAACTCATGCCGGAGTGAGCCCACAGTCTCAGGTTCGTAGATCGCCGCAGCTCTTTCGAGCAGCATCTCGTCCGTCGCTTCCCTTGCAAACCGTTCCACCTCTCCCCTCGAAAACCCGATCAAGAGGTGAAAGTGATTCCCCATCAGACAGTAAGTCATCACCTTCAGTCCCGAGAACGCCGCGTAGCGCCCGAGCCATTCGCGGAAAAACCGTTTTTCCACATCGCCAAAAATAATCCGCCGATCCACAACCCGGCTCACCACGTGGTGATACTGCCACCCCTCCCCACCCAATAGAATGCGCGATCTCACAGTCCACCAACCAGCCGAATGACCTCGTATGCAACATAAAATATCAGATAAATAAATTCCGAAATGTAGCGAGCGAAGATATGAGAAGATATGAGAGAGGGTTGCCGCTATTGCAGAGTGCCGTTGGAGGCACCTTCGTCAGCACGCCGAGCTGATTCTTCCTGGAGCATTTTCGCGAACTGAGCGAGCCCCTCTTCCCACTTGGCGGCGTTCGGCTGAACTGTGACCGCGGTGAAGAGGAGGGTCAGTCCTACGATCATGAAGATCCGGCTGACGGGTAGCTTCCCGAACTGCAGCGCCGTCCCGGCGGCCTCGTCCCAGATCGAGTTCCCCCGCAGCTTCAATCGGAGGAACGAAACTGCCAACGCAATCACTCCGATGATGGGCATCCTCAGTCCGCAGCCGAAGAAAGCGACCAGCAAACTGCGTTTGAGCGCCTGGCCCGTCTTCAGTTTTTGAGTGGTGTCGTCCTTGCTAGCGATGCGGATCCGAAAAAGCGCCTTCCCCGGCGTGGTGCCGAACACCGACAGCAACGACGCCTCGACCATCGCCCAGCCCAAGGCGGGAAGTAGCGCGATGATCATGTTTTCGACCAGGATCGTCTGGATCGGCTCGATGAGCGAGAGCTTGATCGCGATCCCGAAGATGATGCTTTGAAAGACGTACAGATCGAAAGCCCTCGCGAAGAATCGCCGCCAGGCGCGGGACGTAGAAAACGGGATTGGGGTGCCGGGCGCCGGGGGGAGCGGCGGCGGGGTTGCGACGGGATCAGGCGAATCGGCTACCGGTTCATCGACTTCGCTGCGAACGCCATCCGGCCCATCATCGGGGGGAACGATCCATTCGAGGGATTCGACTTCCCGAAGCGGCTTCCACCCCTCGGCGCCGCGGAACCACACGAGGTCATCGGGCGACACCTCGCCGCCTTCGACCATCCCTTTGAGCACGTAGGCCGGATACGGCCCACGCTGATCGCCGCCTTTCGAAATGAAATAGTCCACGCTTAGAGAATCAAACGTTACGGAGGGCCTTGGCCGGGTCAATGATGGCGGCGAGCACCGCAGGGACGAGGGCGGCCAGCGAACACAGCACGAAGGCCAAGGACGAGATAAAGACCAGGTCCCCGGGGAGCACCCGGGCCGGGATCTCGGCGATGCCGTAGATGGTGGGATCGAAAATCTCCGCCCCCGTATAGTCCGAGATCAGCTGCCGGATCCCGTTCCGGAAGTAGAGGATCAGCCCGCCCAGCGTCAGCCCGCCGACCACGCCGATGACCCCCACCACCATTCCCTGCGAGAGGAAAACCCAGACGATCTGCGAGACCCGCGCCCCGAGCGCGCCCGCGAGACCGATCTCCCTTCGCTTCTGCACCGTCACGGTGATCATCGTCACCATGATACAAAACCCCGCCACCAACATGATCACCGAAAGCACGAAATACATCATCGTCCGCTCCATGGCGATCGTCGCAAACCACTGCTGGTGCCGTTCGCCCCAGGTGATCCCCCACCAGGTCGGTGGGACGACATTGACCGCCGCCGCCTTGATCCCGTCCGCACGGTAGGCGTCCTCCGTCATGACAGCAAGCCCATGGACGGCATCGACGAGCTCGAACAGATCCTGCCCGATGTGCAGGGGGACGATCATGAACTGGCCATAGTTCTGCGATTCGAAAATGCCGGTCACCGTGAGGTCGACCGGCAGGTTCACGTTGCGGAAATCCGCGATCACCGCCTTGGCGTCAGGGGATTCGGGATCGGCCTCCGCCTCCCGTACCGCCTTGACCAAGTTCTTCACGCTGCGCGACGAGTAGACGGTGACGGTGTCGCCGACGCGAATCCCGAACTGGTTCGCCAGGGCCGAGCCGATGATGGCGGTGTTCCCCTCCAGTTCGAACGTCCCTACGCTCCCGTTCTCCTCCGCCTCCGACTTCAGCTTGACGAACTGGGCATCGCGCTCCGGATCGATCGCCCGCAGGAGCGTCGCCAGCGGCTCGCTCCCGAACTCCATGAAAACGGGCCCTTGGACGAACGGCGAGACCTTGGTGATTCCCTTCACCCCCTCGAGGCGCGACGCCACCTCCTGCCAGCCGTTGCCGACGGGAAACCCGTCGGCGTCCAACGAGCCGACGTCACTCGTCTCGAACGTCATATGCGGCTCGAAGGCGAGCACCGTTTCCTTGATCTTTCGCTCGAACCCGGCCATCACCGCGATGACGACGATGAGCGGCGTCACGCCCAGCGCCACGCCCGTGATAGAAATGAGCGTGATAAAGGAAACGAACGTCCGCTTCGGCCGCAGGTAGCGGAGGGCGAGAAACAGGCTGAAATTCATCGCGCCACCGTAGCAGGGGCCGCCCCAATGCCAAACGCCAGCCATACCTCCCGCGAC
The DNA here is from genome assembly GCA_964556355.1 of uncultured Verrucomicrobiales bacterium. GTDB lineage: Bacteria > Verrucomicrobiota > Verrucomicrobiia > Verrucomicrobiales > DEV007 > CAZKYJ01. The sequence goes on from CAZKYJ010000093.1 coordinate 5,302, forward strand.
CGATTTGTCGGCGAGCTTCTGGCCCGCTCCCGGCTTGCCCGCCACCGCCGGATCCCACTGGCGATCGGGCTGCTCTCCACCGTCTACCGGAACCTCCGCGCCGGCGTCGATTCGCGCTCGCTCACCACCGATGGGCTCGCCCCCGCGCTGACCGCCCACGGCCAGCGTGGCGAAGCCTTCCGGCATATCCGATTCCACGCCGCCTGCGGCCTGCTCGGACCACTCGGTCAGGTGGCGTCGTGTGGCGCGGAGCTGCTCGACAGGCGTCAGCTCGCCGGGGGCAAGTCCGAAGCCGAGGCCGAGATCGCCGGCAACGAAGCCGGTCGGGCGGTCGGCGAAGTGCTCCGGTCGCTCTGTTCCGGAAGCCTGACCCCCTCCCGTGCCGCGGGGAGAATGCGAGCCGTCCTATCTGGATTCCCTCTCGAAGATCCAGAAGTAGACGACCGCCCCAGTGACTAGTCCCCCCATCACGATCCCGAAGATCGCCCTCCCCATCCCGAACTTTTCATTCTCCGTTCCCTTGCTCCGCCGGATATCCCATACGGCGATGATCCCCATGACCAAAGCCATCGGCGCGGGGATGAGGAGGATCGATATTAGCCCGAGATACCCCGCGACGATCGCGTAGACCGAGCGGCCCACGGGCAAGAGCACCCGCATCCCGAGGTCGTCGCCCAAGCGATTGTTGCGGGGAGCCGGCAGAGGTGGAGGCAATTGGTCGGACATCGGCACCCCGTCCGCCCATCCCCCTCCACCGTCAACTTTTCATTCGCGGAGAATATCGTGCGGGCGGCGCAGGATTCTGCTACGTCATGCGGTCATGAAGTTCCGCCTAAGAATCGCGCTAGCCGGCAGTGCGCTGGCAGCCGCACTCCCCTGCCCCGCCATGGACGATGAGACCGCCGCCCGCTTTGCCGAGATCGCCCTCGATGGGATCGATCGGGAGTATCCCAACAAGCCGGGTGCGGTCTTGGCCGGGCCTGAGGATGTGATCTCGCCGAAATCCATGCATCCCGTGTTCTACGGCCACTTTGACTGGCACTCCTCGGTGCACGGCCACTGGACCCTCGTCCGTCTGCTGGCGACCAACCCCAGCCACGCGCTCGCCGTGGAGAGCCGACGGGTGCTCAATTCACGCCTCATCCCCGAGAACCTCGCGGCCGAGGCGCGCTACTTCGAGAAGAAGGAGAACTATTCGTTCGAACGGATGTACGGCTGGGCGTGGGCACTCCGCCTGGGCATCGAGCTGCACGCTTTCGACGACGCCGATGCTCGCCGCTGGGCCGAAGCCTACGCCCCCCTTGAGCAAAGGATCGTCGCCCTGGCCACCGGCTACCTTCCCAAGCTGGACTGGCCGGTGCGCTGCGGGTTCCACCCCGACTCCGGCTGGGCGCTCGGCCAGATCCTCGACTACGCCCGCGCGCGTCATCACCCGGATCTCGAAGCGCTCGCCATCGAGCGGGCGCGCCACTACTATCTCGCGGACCGCGCCTACCCGGTGGCCTACGAGCCATCCGGCAATGACTTTTTTTCATCGGGGCTCAACGAGGCCGACCTCATGCGGCGCGTCCAGTCGCCCAGCGAGTTCGCCGGCTGGCTCGACGGGTTCTTCCCCGGGCTCGCCGCGCGAGAAATGGGGAACCTGCTCGTGCCTGCCACCGTCAGCGATACGGCGGACGGGCACCTCGTCCACCTGGCCGGCCTCAACTTCAACCGCGCCTGGACCATGCGCGGCATCGCCTCCTCCCTTCCGGACGGAGACCGGCGCACCGTCTTGGAGAAGGCCGCCACCGATCATCTCGACGCCGGGCTCGGCTACATCGGCTCTGGCCACTACGAAGGCGACCACTGGCTGGCTTCATTTGCGACCTACGTCATGACGAACGTCGGCCTCCCGGCACCCCCTAGACGATGAACATGCAGTCGCCGTAGCTGAAAAACCGGTAGCGCTCTTCCACCGCTTTCGCGTAGGCCTCGAGCATCAGCTCGCGCCCGGCGAGGGCGGAAACAAGCATGAGGAGGGTCGATTTTGGAAGGTGGAAGTTGGTGAGCAACGCTCCCACGCACCGGAACTCGAATCCCGGAAAGATGAAGATATCCGTCTCGCCGCTGGCCGGAACGATCCTCCCGCCGTGGTCGCGCGCCACCGACTCCAGCACCCGCGCCACTGTCGTCCCCACCGCCACGACCCGTCGTGCCGCACCGATCGTCCCGGCGGCGGCCACGTCGAGCGCGTAGCGCTCCGCGTGCATCAGGTGGTCGGCGACCCGCTCTGCCTTGACCGGGCGGAAGGTCCCCACCCCGACGTGGAGGGTGAGGAAGGTGTGCGGCACCTGTTGCAGCACCTCCGGAGTGAAATGGAGCCCGGCGGTCGGGGCGGCGATGGCGCCCGGCTCCCGTGCGTAGACGGTCTGGTAGCGCTCGTCATCGCCCGCGTCCCCTTCCCGCTCCATGTAGTGTGGCAGCGCCAGCTGGCCGTGCTTTTGGTCGTCGATTTCGCCGTCCCAAGCGATGACGCGCTCGCCGTTGCCGAGCACCTCGATGACGGTGCCCGCGATCCCGCCCACCACCACCTGGCGGCCGACCTTCATTTTCCTCCCTGGCCGGACGAGGCTCGTCCACATGAGCCCATCGCGCTGCCCCGTCCGGACGAGTTCCACCTTCCCATCGTCAGAAAAAAACCGCGAGCGCACCACCCTCGTGTCGTTGAGCACGCAGCGATCGCCTTCCCGGAGGAGGTTGGGAAAATCGCCGAAACGCGCGTGGGTGATCGCACCCGTCGCCCGGTCGACTACCAGCATGCGCGATGCGTCCCGCCGGTCCGCCGGGCGGGAGGCGATCAGATCCGGTGGCAGGTGGTAATCGAAATCGTCCGTCCGGAGGTCGGTCATGGCCTGATTCGTTTGAGGCCGATGCGTTCGGCGGCAGCCAGCACCCCGTGGCGGAAGCCCCCGTCGGCAAACCAGACGAAGAGCGGCGAGGCGCCCCACGCCAGCACGATCGGGAGGTAACCTACGACAATCCCGTTGAAATAGAAGACGCCCCCCAACGCCAGCAATATCACCGAATAGAGCGGCAGTCCGATCGATTCCTTGCGGAAACAGCGCACGCGCGTCAGCATTTTCTTTCCCCCGTGGTACTCGGTAGCCGTGACGATCCGGAATCGGCACTGCTCCTTGTTCGGTGCAAGATCCGTATCATCCCAGCCGGGCACGAGGGCGTCTCCCCAAGCGATGTCGGCACTGAGCTCGGCGAGGAGAGCCTCCCGACCGACCCCCTCTTCGCTCCAGAAGGCATACTCGCGCGAGGGCACCTTGGCCGAACCCGCGGGGAACGCGTTCCACCATTTGCCGCCCTTGCCCTCCGGGCGGGCACCGAGCCTCCAGGCCCCCAACCACCGGGCGCCACCCCTCACGAGTGGCGCGACCAGATTGAGGCAGAACAGGATCCAGCGGGAACGGAGCCCGCCGTCGACCGGTCTCGCCTGGCCGGCCCGCTTCCACGCGAGGAATAATGTTAGTCCTAGCATCACCGCGGGAACGGGAGCCCACGCGGGTGCCACCGCTACCAGCACCAACGTCAGCGGCACCCAGAAGGCGACCCAGCGCGCCCCGCTGGCCAAATCGAGCGCCGAGTAGGGTTGCCCGCCATAGATGAGCTGGAACGGCGCCAACCCCTGCCCCCCGAAATAGATCCGGGCCCCACCGGTGGCCGCCGAGGCCGGGGAACCGGCGTAGACCGTCCCCTCCCACCGGGCGCCGCCCACTTTACCGAAGCGCTTCGGGTGGTCGCGCATGAGCAGCGCCTCCGCCCGGCCGTAACCCCGCTGCTGCTTCACGTAATCGCCCACCGACGCCCGCCGGTGGTGCCAGACCATGGCGGCGGGGGCGTAGGCGATCCGCCCGCCGGCCTCCTGCAGCCGCCAGCAAAAATCGACGTCGTCGCCGGCGGCCACATAGGCCTCGCGGAACCCGCCGATGGCCTCGAGCGCCGATTTCCGCACGACGAGGTTGCAGCCGGGCACGTGCTCGGCGGTCGTGTCATCGAGCAGCACCGCCGCCGGCCCGCCGGGAGCCGCACCGACGCACGCCTCGGCCAGATTACGCGGTTTCGGGGGGATATTGGGGCCGCCCGCTGCGACCACCTCCGGATCGCTGAACGCCGCCGCCACATAGGCAAGCCAGTCGGGATCGACGAGGCAATCGTCGTCGGTGTAGGCGATGAGGTCGCCCGTCGCCTCGCGGGCTCCGCGATTGCGGGCGGCGCTCAGCCCGCCGTGTGGCATCGTGACGAGCCGGACCGCAGGGAACGATCTGGCGATTTCAGGGCTACCGTCCGTCGAGCCATCGTCGATGACCAGGAGCTCGAAGCGGGGATAGTCGAGCTTCGTCAGCGACTCCAAGCAGGATTCGAGCGTCCGCGAACCGTTGAAGGTGCACACGACGACCGAGACCGACGGGCACCCATCTGGCTCCCATTGCCAGGGTTGAGAAAACTCCTCGGCGATGGCGACCGAGGCCGCTTTTGGCGAGCGCTCGGCCGATGTGAGGCCGAATGACCAGCCGTGGACGTCCTCCCCTCCCCGCCACCAGGCGTCGGTAAACGAGAAAACGACGGTACCGGCGAGGCCGGCGCGCCGACACTCGGCGACGTGCCATCGGAGGATCGAGGCTTGCACCTCTTCCCCGTGCGCCTGGGAATCTACCCCGAATTCGGTGACGATGGCCGGCCGGTCACCGGCGAGGTTCTGCAGACGAGCCGCGTAGCGGACAAAGGCGTCGCGGTCCTCCAGATAGAGGTTCATGGCCAGGAAGTCCGCATTGCGGGGGTTGAGGTACTCGGTCGACGGGTAGTTGGCGTAAGCGAAGAGCGCTCCGGGATCGGCGGGCCTGACGGCGTCGATCAGATCCTCCATCGCCAGGGTGACCCGGGACGCGCCGAGGAAGCGCGCGAGACTGGTCTCGATCTCGTTCCCGACCAGCCAGCCAGCCAGCGCAGGGTGCCCTGCGTGAGCCCGCACGGTTTCGGTCGCCTCGTCCCGCACCTTCCGCCAGCCGCGAGTGTCCCGCAGGAAGTCCACGTGGTTCGGCCAAGCCAGACCCGCCAACACCTTGAGTCCCCGCGCCTGACAGGCATCAAGGAATCAGGGGGTCGGAGGCTCGTAGAGGCGGATCGCGTTGCTACCCAGGGAGGCGATCTGGTCGAGGTCGGCATCGCGCCGGGCGTCGTCGGCGCGGGCCTCCGGCCGAAACGGACCGTAAGTGACTCCCCGGAAGGCAAACTTTTGGTCGCCGAGCCAAAGGAATTTCCCGCCCGTTCGAACCCGATGTGATGACCCTCCTTCTGACACGCGCCAAATC
>CAZKYJ010000094.1:0-8484 GCA_964556355.1 uncultured Verrucomicrobiales bacterium
GCTCCATGGGCGGCCCGGGCTCCCGGTCGGGCCGGTGCCTTTCCTCATCGTGCTCCCGTTCCCCGCCACGACCGACTCTCGCGATGATATCCGAGGGCGTCTCCGCCTCCTCGCCACCCTCACAGTTCTCGCATTCTTCACAGGCCTCGCAGACCTCGGCGGCGGCCCGGGCGGCCAGCTGGTCGGCGCGGCTGTAGTCGGGGGAGAAGGGATCGGCGTCGGCGAAAGCGAGGCTCGGACTAGCGAGCGCGAGGGCGAGGGTCAGGGATTTCATGGTCTGATAGGATACCCCCGATTGAACCCCTCGGCCCGCCCCATGTTGCACCGCTACTTCCCCGGCAGTTTCCAGACCGGATCGAACCGGCGCTCCGGGTGGAGCATGGCATCCACGGCACGGGACATGAGGAGGAGCGCGGGTCCGTCATCTTGGAACTTGCCGACGAGGTTTCCCAATACCTCGGTGGCACGCTGGAAACGGGCACCCTCGAAGTCGCCGAGCGCCTCCTCGTAGCGCTTGCGGAGCCCGTTCCATTTTTCGACCCCGGGTGGGGCGATCTCGAAGAGCTCGACCGGCTCTTGGATATTCTGCACCCGGACGTGACAGAGGCGGCGGCGGGCCACCTTGGAGCCGAGGCCGGCGCAGGTCTCGCCGGTGGCGAGGAGCGGGGTGCGCAGGTATTTTGTGGCGCCCTGCACCCGGCTGGCGACATTGACCACGGAGCCGAGCGGTCCGTACTTGAAGAGCTTGGCCGTGCCGACGTTTCCCACATGGGCGGTGCCGGAGTTCACCCCGATCCCCACCCGGGTCTCGGCGCCGATTTTAGGTTCCCACTCGGCGCTGATGGCCGGGAGGCGCTCCAGCATATCCAGCGCGGCGCGGCAGGCCAGGGCGGCGTGATCCGGCTGTTCCGTCGGGGCACCCCACATGGCGAGGAGCTCGTCACCGATGTAGTTGACGAGGACGCCCTTGTTGTCGGTGATGCATTCGGTGAGCGATTCCATCACGCCGCTGAGCCACTCGATGGTCTGGTGCGGCGCCAGCTTCTCGCTGATGGCGCTGAACTGCCGGATGTCGCAGAAAAGGACGGAGATCTCGGCGCTTTTTCCCTCCATCTTGCTCGCGTCGGGATCGCGGGCGAACTTGCGGGCGAGCTCCGGCGGAAAATGCTGGGAAAAGACGTTCTCCCGCAGGCGCTTCTTCTCCAGGCTGGCGTTGATGCGCGCGACGAGCAGCGCCTGGCGCAGCGGGCGGGAGAGGAAGTCCTCGGCACCGATGCTGATGCAGCGGACGGCGTCGGTCTCGCCCTGCAAGCCGGTGACGACAATCACCGGCGTGTGGCGCAGGTGCCCGCTCTCCCGGAGCGACTCGAGAACACCGAAACCGTCGAGCTTGGGCATCTGGATATCGAGAAGGACAAGGTCGTAGTCGCTCGCACGGATCTTCTTGAGCGCCTCGTCTCCATCCTCGGCGAACTCGATCAGGTGGCCCTGGCCGTCGAGGAGGCGGGCGAGGATGTCCCGGTTCTCGGGATCGTCATCGGCGACAAGAATAAGACCCGGTTCGGCGGCGGCGGCCACCCCGGCAGCGGCGTCCTCACTTTCGGACATCTCCCGGGTGGCGACGAGGAGGCCGGTGCAGTGGTCCGCCAGCGCCGAGAGCTCGGCCAGGGTGTCGAGGTGCAGCTCGCAGGCGGGATCGGCCTCGAGGAACTGGGTCGGCCCGAAGATCTTGTTGAGCACGTTCCGGGCGGCGTGGCGGGAGTCGGCGAGAAATGCCTCCAAGGGCCGGCCGCTCTGCTGGAAAGCATCCTCGGAGAACCAGCCGTCGATGCCCGCCTGGAGGATGCCGACCTGACGGGCGAGGTCGGTCGCGTCTTCGAGGGTCTGCCCGCCGACGCCCGCGGCCTCGAGTTCGCGCACGAGGGAGCCGGCGCACCCGGCGAGGCGCGCGGTGTCGGCCGCCAGCGCCGCGCGCAGGTTTTTGAGACCTGCGGTCATCAGGAGGCGGCGCCGAGGTGTTTGTCGAGCTTCTCCAGGAGCGCCTTGAACGGGCGGATGGGCTTCTCCTGAAAGTCGTCGCAACCGGCCTCGGCGATGCGCTCGCGCTGCTGGGGCATGAGCGCGGCGGTCAGGGCGATGATGGGGATGGCGGCAGTGGCGGCATCCGCCTTGATCTCGCGCGTGGCATGGAGCCCGGCGAAGGGGTCGTCCATCCCGCCGGGGGCCATGGGCATCTCCATGTCCATGAGGATGAGTTCTGGCGAAGTCGCGCCCGCCCTGTCGATGGCGTCTTGCGCGTTTTCGACGACGTCGATGGCATGCCCGTTATGCTCGAGGAGCCGGGTCATGAGGCGGATGTTGTCGTGGTCGTTTTCGACTAACAAGATTCTAGCCATTACTTTTTCAAGAGGAGTTCGTGAATGTGTTCGATGACGCTCTGGGCGGTGCCGCCGCCCTTGGTGATGATGTCTTCGACGCGCTTCCGCAGGAAGGTGGTCTCCTCGGCCGAGGGATCTTTCCCGGTGACGACCAAGATGGGGATCGAACGCGATTTGGCGTGTTTTTCGATCGCGGATAAGAAATCGAACCCGTCCATCACGGGCATGACGAGATCGAGGATGATGGCGGCGGGCAAGGTGCGCTCCAGCACTTCCAGCGCCTCGCGGCCATCGGAGGCCTCGATGGTCTGCCACCCGTCGTGGCGGATGAGCTTGCAGAGGTTGCTACGGGAGGCATCGTCGTCATCGACGACGAGGATGTTTTGCTGGGGGACGTTCCCCGCGGCGCGCTGGACGACGCGGTTGAGCTGTTTGGTATCGATGGGTTTGACGAGGACGTCGCTCACGCCGAGGGCGAGGCCGCGCGTGCGGTCGGCCATGACGGAGACCATGACGACGGGGATGGCGGCGGTCTCGGGATCGCCCTTGAGCTCGGAGAGCACCTGCCAGCCATCCTTGTCCGGCATGACGACATCGAGGGTGATGACGTCGGGCTGCCGCTCGCGGGCGAGCTGGAGTCCCTCTTCCCCGGTATCGGCGGTGAGCACCGCGTAGCCCTGGTTCCGAAGGAGATCGGCCAGGAGTTCGCGCGCCCGCTCCTCGTCATCGATAATGAGGATGGTTCCACTACCGGCGGGGAGTGGCGTATCGGGTTCTGCTTCTGGCTCTTCCACCGTGGGCGCGACGGGCGCGGGAACCGGCGCCGGTCCCGCCTCCTCGGCGTAGTGGTCGCCCCGGGCGATCACGGGAAGGAGGATGTTGAACCGGGTGCCTTTATCCACCTCGCTGATGAACCCGATCCGCCCCCCCATCTGCTCGGTCAACTCTTTGCAGATGACGAGCCCGAGCCCGTTACCGGTGGCGTTGCCAACCTTGCGGTAGACGAACGGGGTGAAGGCTTTGGCCTGTTCGTCGGGGGACATACCGGCGCCCGTGTCGCTGATGGAAAACTCGATCCAGCCCTCCCCGTCGATCGAGCGGTGGTTCGCCCCGATGGTGACGCGACCGTCCGTGGTGAACTTGCAGGCGTTGGTGAGGAGGTTGTCGAGGATCTTCGTGAGCGCCAGGTGATCGGCCTGGAGGGTGCCGATGCCATCGCCGATCTCGGTGACGAGTTCGTTGCCGTTCCGTTCGGCGGTGCCCCGGTGGGACTCGGCGAGGCCGTTGACGAAAGCGCGGGCATCGATCTCCTGCTTGTTCAGCTTCTCGCTACCCATGATGATCTTCTGGTAGGCGAGGATCTCGCTCACCATGTCTTGCTGGCGGTCGGCGTGGCCCTGGATGTTTTTCAGCGCCTCCGCCTGCTCGGCGTTGGGCTCGTAGAGTTCGAGGAAAGTCTCCACCTCCAGATAGATCGCATTGAGCGGCTGCCGGAGGTTGTGGCTGATTTTGGCAACGAAGAGATCTTTGTCGCGGTTGAGCGACTGGAGGCGCTCGTTGGCCTCCGTCAGCTCGATCTTGGCCGCATTGAGCTTCTCGGTGCGCGCCTGCACCCTCCGGTCGAGTTCGCGATGCGCCTCGATGACCTCCCCAAAGAGCACCTTCGAGGAACGCGCGATGTCGCCGACCTCGTCGCGCCGGTCGACGGGAAGCGTGCCAACCATCTCCTGGAGGCTTTCGTGAAGGCGTCCCGGCTCGGAACCGACGACCTTCTTCGCCATGGCCGTCATCCGCTGGAGCGGACGGATGAAAACGATGGAGAAGGCGAAGGACACGATGCCGGCGCCCGCAGCGATGAGCAGCGCGATCTGGCGAAGCACGGCCAGCTCCCGCTCGATGGCGTAGGCGAGTTCCGCGTCGAGCACCCCGTAGAGCAGGAGGTAGGGAACCCGCTCACCCATCGAATCGATCTCCAGGCGCACGGCCCAGATCGTCGTGGTGTCGCAGACGGTCGGCGAGCGCCAGTCGATGCCGTCGAAGGCGTCGCCGAACGTTTGCTCTAGGGAGGCCACGAGCCGCTCCCGGAGTTCGGTGAGCTGATCTTCGCTCCAGGCGAGGAGGCGCACCTCGCCCGAGTTCTCTGCCACGCCCCCGATCCTGCCGAGCGGGCCAAGGTCTGACTGGAGAGCGAGCGCATAGTCTTCGAGCGTGCCCGTGCCCCCCCCACGCGCGCGCCTGGGATCCCCGAGCTTGCCCGTGGAAACCCAGGCGTTCCAGGCACCGACAATCCGCGGCTGCGGGGTTCCCTCTTGAAAATACGGCACCGCCAGCAGTGGAGCGCGTTCTTTCTGATCGAGACGATCCACCTGAGGCTGTTCCGTATCGAGGCTCTCTTCGTTTTCCCGGTGGAAGCGAGCCTGGAGGTTCGGCGAACGGGCGAAGGCTTGGAAAACGGCATCGTTCCCGGAGTCGGTGGCATCGGATTCGTTAGGACGAATCAGGAACCCGCCGTCGGCATCGAGGAGCGCGAGCAGGTGCCGGGGAGAGTTCAGTTCGGTGAGCCACATGAAGATGCGCAGGTAGCGACGGCTGCCCGGCTCGCTTCCCTCCATCGGCGCCGCGCCCATCCCGTCGTCCGACCGGAGCGGCGCGTAGGCCCAGACGCCGGCCACATTCTTTGCGCCCGGCGCCGTCACCGGTGTCTCGCCGGCATCCACGGGGAGCATGATGGCGCTGAGGCGCTGGATTGGCGAGACGGCGATGCCCGTCGCGCTGGCACCGACGAGCTTGTCCATCGGGGGCTGCCACCCGGAAACCCCGTCCATCGTCGCCTTCTCTTCAAACACAAGATTCGCCAGCTCGGTTCCGTCCGCTGCGGCCGTCACGACCTCCGCCCGCAGGTAGCGCCGCCAGAAGCGCGAGCACGCCTCCTCCGCGGCCTCCTCCAGCGCGATCGGGTCTTCCTCCAGAGCCGCCGCGCGAAAGGCGTCGCTGTAGAGAACTGCACGGGCGTCCTCGCGCAGCCCGTTCACGCTGTCGATCATCTCCCAGCCCCGCAGCTGTGCCTCGTCCCCCAAATCGACGATCTCGTGGCTGCGGAGCAGCTCCTGAGCGCGGTGGGATAGCAAAAGGGCCACGAGGTAGGCACAGGCCGCCGTCGCCACGATCACTAGCAGGGCGATCTTGCCCCGAATTCCAAATCGCGCTTTCATGAGTCCGCTTCGGCTGCGAGCCTATGAAATCCGGGTCAACGGGTCAATGGTTCATTCGCAATTCTTTCGCCGCCCGAGCCCGAAGCGATCGCGCGCCACACGACGGGAGCGGAAAGATGCGTATTTGCCTGCCGCCGGGGCGTGCTTAGCCTAACCCCATGGATCGCCGCCGGAGAAACTTCCTCGTCATTTTTCTTCTCTCGCTGGTCACGCTGTCCACCGCCCTCTGGTTTTTCGCCCTGACGACCCCGGCATCGCGCGAGCTGGGCAAGCTCGCCCGTTCCTGGCATGCGCTCGTCCAACCGGAGGGCCCTGCGGCCATCCTTTCGGCGGAAGTGACCCTCCTCGAGGCCGCAGGGCTGCCCGACGCCCTCGTGGGCAGGACCGCCGGCATCACCTACCAGTATCCGGACCGGCTCAGGATATCGGTAGTGGTCGATGGCGACCCCTACGCGGCAGCGCGGAACGGGCAGGAGGTGTGGCTCCATGCGCCGGCAAAAAACATGGCCATCGTCGGCAGCGCGGATGTCCCCCTCTTTGCCTCGCGCCCCGACAGCGTGGAGCCGATCGCCTTCGACCCCTTTTCCATCCCCGGTTCGCAGGCGCAGCTCCGGCTGTTCCCAGCCCTTGTCCACGCGCATCTCGACGAGGCCACCAACACCATCCGATTTACCTTCAAAGAGTTCGCCCAGAGACTCTTCGATCTGCCGGAACACTCGTTCGCTGTGCGTTTCGAACCCCGGTCGCTGGCGCCGGTGTCACTCGGCATGGCGCGCGGTGATGGAACCGATATCTCGCTCGGCTTCTCAGACTTCGAGGTTCTCCCCGCCGAAGAGGGCCGCTTCGCCATCCCCGCCGAGGATAGCGAACGGGTGGCGCTCTCCCACCTGAGCCGGTTCGTCACCGCGACCATCGCCCACATGGGAGCCGTCGTCCCCGCGCTCCCGGAAGCGACCGGCGGGAAGACGGTGGTCGCTGCCTCGGGCGACGGGCGGCTGGAGGATCACGACGGCACGCGGGTGCTCTTTTTGCGCGGCACGCCCGAGCAGATGGGCGCCCAGCACGGCGAGCTCCTCGGGCCCGAAGTTCGTTCCGTGGTCGAACGGATTCTCTACGGCGTCGGGGTGGGCAGCTCCTTCGACCAGGGGAGATGGTTTTTTGGCGAGATCGAGGAGGCGTTCGCGCGGCTGGAGCCCCATATTTCCCCCGATCGGCTCCTTGAGATGGACGCCCTGGCCGAGGCTGCCGGGCTGGAGCGCGAGGAGGTCCGGCTGGCCAATGTCTTTCCTGCCCTCTTCCACTGTTCGGGCTTCGCCCTCCACGACAGCGCGACGGCGGACGGGGCCCTCTATCACGGACGGGTGCTCGACTATCTCCGCGGTGCCGGCCTGGAGGAGAACGCGGTCGTCATCGTCTGCCAGCCGACAGGCAAGAACGCGTGGGTCAACGTTGGCTACGCCGGGTTCATCGGATCGGTCACCGCCATGAACGAACACGGGTTGGCCATCGGCGAGATGGGAGGCGGCGGACGGGGCGAATGGGACGGCGTCCCGATGCCCGAGCTGATGCGCAGGGTCATGGAGGAGGCGTCCACCATCGAGGAGGCCGTCTCGCTGATGCGCGAGAGCCCGCGCACCTGCGAGTACTACTACGTGATCTCCGACGCCAAAGACCACCGCGCCGTCGGGATCTCCGCCACCCCCGACACCTTCGAGACCGTGTGGTCCGGCGGGACCCACGAGAAGTTGCCGGTCGCGGTGCCCGACGCCGTCCTGCTCTCGGCCGGGGCGCGCTACGACGAACTCGTCCGACGCGTGCGGGAGGGACACGGAACCTTCACCCCGGAATCCGCGCGCGCGCTGATGGCGCGCGGCGTCGCCATGGGCTCGAACATCCAATCCGTTCTCTTCGCCCCGGACACACTCGATTTCTGGGTGGCCAACGCGGACTCCGAACACATCGCCTCCGAAGCGCGCTACACGCGCTACAACCTGCGCGAACTGCTTCAGGCTGAGACACGTCCGTAGCCACCGAAATTGTCACTAGACAACGCCCCCAGCTTCCAACTACCGTTTCCCCATGATGAAAACGCGCCTTCTCTCCACCGTCATTCTCATGGGTGCCGCCCAGCTCGCCTTCGCCGATCTCAGGATTCCGAGCTCAGTCTTCGAGATGAGCGAGCTGGATGAGGCCAAAGCCGAGGCGCAGGAGAAGAAGGAACCCTTGATTTTTGTCTACACCGATCCGGGGACCTCGTGAGCCCCTTGCTTGGCCACCAGTTCGGAGGCCCTCAAGTCGTTTCGCAAAGCCGGTGTCGTCGTTTTCGCCAATACCAAAACGGATGGTGCAGCGCTGCCGAGCGGTGCCCGCGCCGTGCGGTCGAAAGCAGGCAACACCATCCCCATGGTCTTCGTCACTTCGGCGGATGGCTCGACCGGCCTGGATGCGGTGACCTATGCCGCCATGAAGAGCGACATGCGGGACGCGGTGCGCGACCTGCGGAAGCGCCTCGAAGGCGTCGATGTCCTCGCCGCCGGGTCCGGGGAAACGCCGACTGCCTCCGAAGAGGAGCCCGAACTCAAATCTGAAAGCGAGAACGCCGCCGCGGCACAGGACTGGGTGAACAGCGAAGGGACGACCATCACCGCGGCCGTCAAAGACGTTTCGGACGAGGAGATCATTTTCATCATGCCCGACGGAAGCGAGATCCCCTATCCGATCGCCAAGCTCTCCAGCGCGAGCCAGCTGAAAGCACGGGAAATCGCCGCCCAGTAACGGGCGCGTGCCCTCCGTCGCCCTGCCCGGCCGCGCGATGCTTCCCCGTGGGAGCGAGCGCGCCGTTGCGGTATCGTTCATCGTCGAGATGCCCGGGCGACCGTCCGTCGCGGGCGATG
>CAZKYJ010000094.1:8584-10600 GCA_964556355.1 uncultured Verrucomicrobiales bacterium
CGCGGGCGATGCCTCACCTCAACGCCGCCATCAGATTGCCGAGCTCCTTCGCCGGGAGCGAATAGTGACCCTCATCCGAAAAGTACCGTTCGTGGACATCGGGCAGCCGACGGGCGACCTCCCGGGCCATCGTCACCGGGATGTTCCGATCTTGCCCACCGTGCCAGAGGTGGATCGGAATCCCCACCTCTTCCAATCCGAAATCCCAGTCACTCAGATAGACATCGCCATCGGTGATGAGTGGCTCCGGCCCGTTGGCCACCGCGAGGCGATAGCTCCCCATGACACATTCGTGGACGAGGTTGTCGCCGACCACGCACCGGTCGGCCTTGGGGATGAAGCGGAGGAGGAGGCGCATGCCCGGATGTCCCGGCGGCCAGTAGGCCGCCCGCTGGCCGAGCCGAATCCCCGTCGTGAGGAGCCACGGAGAGCGTTGGCGGGCAAAGATCAGGGCGCGGTAGGGAAACATCATTTCACGGCGGCTCGGGAACAGGCTGAGCGGCACGGCACCCGACATCACGCCGGCCGCCACGACCCGCTCGGGCATGGCGTGCGCCGTCGCGTAGACATAGGGAGCTCCACCCGAGACCCCGAGGATCGAAAATTTCCCGCGAATCCCGAGGGCGTCGACGAACCGCTCGACCAACGACGGCCAGTCGGACAGGCGGCGCCCCTCGTGGAACGGCTTCCCTCCGATCCCCGGCCGGTCCGGGGTGAGGACACGAAAGCCATGCAACGCCCCTCCCTCATGGCAGAGGAGACCCTGTTTTCGGGAGCTCGGCCAGCCATGGAAAAAGAGGAGCGGCTCACCGCCGGGATCGCCATGCTCGGCGTAGCTCACCACCCCACCGCCGGGGAGCTCGGCTACGAGATCCTCCCGCACGCCACCTAGACTTTGATTTCCTTATTGGTCACCGCGTCGGAGATGAGCACCTTCTCGCGGTGGTAGCTCGGATCACTGCGGAACGTGAGCCGTCCGTGGTGGCGGCGCTCCAGCTCCACGAGGAGCTCGCCGTCTTCGGTGCGGAGCCGGTGCATCACCTCGGGATTCACCACGATGACGAGATCGTGGTGATCGTCCGGATACTTCTGCATGATCGAGGTGATCTGGCGCTGGAGTTCCACGCTCATGGAAAGCGTGCTCTTGATCGCACCTTTCCCCTCGCAGTAGGGACAGGGGTCGTGCATGGAGGTGCTCAAGCTCTCGCTCAGGCGCTGCCGGGTCATCTCCATGAGCCCGAGCGACGAGATCGGCAGCACCTGGGTCTTCGCCTTGTCCCGCCGCAGGCGGTCTTTCATATGCTTGTAGACCGACTGCTGGTCCTTGCGGCTTTTCATGTCGATGAAATCGACCACGATCAGTCCGCCGATGTTCCGCAGCCGGAGCTGGCGTGCGACTTCCTCCGCCGACTCCATGTTGGTCTCGAAGATCATCTTATCGATGTTCTTCGATCCCTTGTTGCGGCCGGTGTTCACGTCGATCGAAATCATGGCTTCGGTCTCGTCGATGACGAGGTAGCCGCCGCAGGGCAGCCACACCTGGCGGAAGAAGGCATTGTCGATCTGCTTCTGCACGCCGAGGCGGTGGAAGATCGGTTCGGGGCTGGGGAAGTGGATGATCCGCTTTTTCGCCCGCCGCGAGATCTCGCCGACGATCAGTTTCATCCTCTCGACCGTTTCGAGGTCGTCGCAGATGACCTCGTCGACCTCGTCGGTCAAGAAATCGCGCACGGTGCGCTCGATGAGATCGGGTTCTTCGAAGGCGCGCATCGGCGCCCTCTTCGCGTTGCGCGCGGCGTCGATCTCCTCCCACTGGGCGAGGAGCATGCGCAGGTCGCGGACGAAGAAGCGGGCGCGTTGGCCCTGGGCCACCGTCCGCATGATGATCCCCATCCCCTCGGGAACCGTGAGTTTCTCCATGATGCGACGGAGGCGACGGCGCTCCTTGGGATCCTCGATCTTGCGGGAGATACCGAACATCTCGTTCAGGGGCATGAGCACCATGAAACGCCCGGC
>CAZKYJ010000095.1:0-652 GCA_964556355.1 uncultured Verrucomicrobiales bacterium
CTCGTCGGAATCGAGCGAGGCGATCTTGTTAAAGGACCCCCGCCACTTGTAGGCGTGGATCGGCGGCCCGTCCTCCCGCTTCAGGAGCAAGGTCGCCTCGCCCGCGAGGGCGATCGCGTCCAGCGGGGTGGGCTCGTCCCGCACTGCGCGGATGGTGGCGGCGGCTTCGATGATCGCGCTGGGCAGAGATTCGGGTGTCATGGCAACCGCACGATCCTTGCGTCGCGTGGACGGCGATCAACCGAAAAGAGCCCACCGCCCATGGGGGTTCTTTTCCCCACCGGGATCTTGATGAGGCAGAGAAGCATTTGCCGGCTCCGGCGGATCCGGGGCGCTTCGGGCGCGGAGGGCGCCCGGCTCCGTGATGAGACCACCGGGACAAACATCGCCCGGGGGATGTGAATCCGGCGTGACCAGCGACGTGCCAGCGTCTTGCACGTTCTCGAGCTCGTCAGCGGGGAAACACATGAACCGTTCGGTGGCGACCGGTTGCGAGCCGTCGGGGAAACGTCGGTAGCACTCCCGTGCGCGGTCGAGGAAGCTGAGGATTTCGTCCTCGTTCTCGAAGTTGAGCACCCCGATCCCCTGGGGTGCCGACTGGGTTCGCTTGAGCTCCCGGTTGAGGGTGCCTTCCGCACCGGGCGACGGATTC
>CAZKYJ010000095.1:662-6337 GCA_964556355.1 uncultured Verrucomicrobiales bacterium
CCGAGGCCGACAAGAAAGCTACGGGCGGCTGCGATTCGCTGATCGATGACTTCCGGGTCAGAAAACACCGCCTCACGGGCGGCACCGGCAAAGACTCAACAACGCTTGTCATCGACGGGGAGGTCGATGAACTCCCAGAGGATGACCGGCTTCTTCTGCTCCTTCGATTCCTTGATCCCCCGGAGCAGACAGGTGCGCCAGTCGATCTTCCTCCAGGCGATATCATCGATACGCAACGCTGAGATCTCCATGGCCAGCTCCGAGATGGGGCACCCGGTGGGGCGGTGAAGAAGGTAGCCGGTTCACTCCACCAGTGCGAGGACAATCGTCACCGTGACGAGACTGAAAACCGTCGAGTAAAAAACGGCGGCTGCCGCAAATCGGGCGTCGGCTTTGAACTCGTGCGCAATGAGCACGGTGTTGATGGCGGTCGGAACGCCGGTGCCGACAATGAGGATCAGGGCGACCGGAGGATCGAAACCGAAGACCGCGAAGGCGAGCGGGGCGGCGAGCAGGGGGGCGAGGGCAAGCCGGATGAGCAACGCCCAGCAAAGGCGTCCCCGTAGGGGAGGTGGCTTCGTCTGCGATAGCTGGACGCCGAGCGTGAGGAGGGCGAAGGCAACGAGGGCGGCGGCCACGATTTCTAGGGGCTCCCAGATGAACGTGACCGTCCGGAGGTCGAAGGGAAGCTGCCGGAGGACGAGCGCGAGGACAATCGCGTGGATCGACGGTTGCCGGAGAACGGGGAGTAGACGGCGAACGCGCGAGCCCGGCGCCCCCCCCGAATCTTCGCCCCCCGTCGCCAACAGGAGCCCGATGGAGAACGTCGAGACGTTCATGGTGAGGAGGACGAATACCTGGATGCTCTGGCCCAATTCGCCGAATGCGAGCGTGATCAGGGGAATCCCGTAGTTGCCGGAATTGTAAAACATCGTCGCCAGGTTCATGGCCTTACGCTCGGCGCGGGATGCCTTCCCGATGCGTGCCGCTGCGGAGCTCGCCACGAACATCAGCGCGATCATCGTCACGGTGAAGCCGACCACGCGCAGCGCGGTCGGCCCGGCCAGCTCGGAGCCGTAAACCCGCACAAAAACAAAGGGTGGGACCAGCAGGTAGAGGTTGAGCTTGACCAGCGTGTCCAGGTTCAACCGGAACTTTCTGTCCAGCAACCAGCCCGCTCCAGCGACCATTACCAGCGGGAGACAGACCCCGGAGAAAAGGGAGAATATGCTGTGGAACGCGGACATGCCCTGAGCCGAAAACTTACAAAAAACGTAGTGGATTCTTATAGCATTTCGCGTCGCCCATGTTCATGTATCGTCCCGGTTCGAAATCCCCTAATTCCGACCCCCCACTCTCGAAACATGGACAATCGATGGAACAACGATGAGGCGGCAGCGTTTGGTGACGACGCCCTTGCCCTGCGTGTCTACACCTCCCGGCTCCTGGGTCAAGACCCGACTCTCGTCCTTCACGGCGGAGGGAACACGTCGGTCAAGATCGGGGAGAAGGATTTTTACGGGGACGACGTGGAGATCCTCTACGTGAAGGGGTCCGGTTGGGACCTGGGAACCATCGAGAAAGCGGGGTTCGCCCCCGTGCGGATGGACGCACTTTTGCGGCTCGCCGAGTTTGCCGAGCTGACTGATACCGACATGGTGCGCCAGCAGCGCGCGGCCATGACGGATCCCGGAGCACCGAACGCGTCGGTCGAAGCGATCTTGCACGCCATCATCCCGTTCACGGTCGTCGACCACACCCATGCGAACGCCGTTGTCGCGCTGACCAACCACGAGGACGGCGAATCGCGAGTGCGCGAGGTCTACGGGGACCGGGTGCTCATTGTCCCCTACGTCATGCCCGGCTTCATCCTCGCGCGTACCGTTTACGAGATGACCCGGAACGTCGATTGGACACGGCTCGATGGGCTCGTTCTGATGAATCATGGGATCTTCACTTTCGGGGACGATGCCAAGGCCAGCTACGACCGGATGATCCAGCTCGTCGGTGAGGCGGAAGCATTTTTGGCCTCGATAGCACCGGAGTTCGTGCCGGCGACCGGTGATCCCAGCGGGGAGGATCTCCTGGGTCTGGCCAGGATCCGCCGGCAGGTAGCGACCTTGCGCGGGTGCCCCGTCATCGCGCGGATCGACCGGTCGCCCGAAGCGGTCGGCTACTCGAAGATCGAGGGGATCACCGACATCGCCACGCGCGGCCCGCTGACGCCGGACCACTCGATTCGCACGAAGCGCATCCCCGTCGTTCTCGGCGAGGACCCGGCCGCCGACATCGCGGCGTTCGCCGACGCTTACCGCGCATACTTTGATCGCAATCATAACGCGGATCACACACTCCTCCCGCCGGACCCCCGCTGGGCCGTGTGGCGAGGGCAGGGGATCATTGCCTTCGGAGCCACCGAAGCTGAGGCGGGCATCGTCGCCGATATCGCCGGGCATACCCAGCGCACGATCCAGCTGGCCGAAGCTGTCGGCGGTTGGCAAGCACTCCCGGAGAATGACATTTTCGACGTTGAGTACTGGAGCCTCGAGCAGGCCAAGCTCAAGAGCTCAGGCAGTGCCCCACCGTTCCGCGGGAAAATCGCAGTCGTCACCGGCGCCGCCGCCGGTATCGGGTTCGCGTGTGCCGCCAGCCTCGCCGAACAGGGCGCGAAGGTCGTCGGGCTCGACCTGAACCCCGAGATCGTCGACGCCATGGCGTCCATCGGAGGGATCGGCCTCGTCATTAACCTGACCGACGACGAAAAGGTCCAAGTGGGCATCGCCGAAGTCGTCCGCCGTTTCGGGGGCATCGACGTCGTGGTGTCCAACGCCGGTATCTTCACGGCCGGCCAGTATCTCGACGACCTCGAGCAGTCGAACTGGGACAAGTCGATGGCCGTCAACCTGACCAGCCACCAGAAGCTCCTCAAGTACGCCATCCCCTTTCTCAAAGAGGGGATCGATAGCGCCATCGTGCTCGTGGGTTCGCGCAATGTCGCCGCGCCGGGCGCCGGCGCCGCCAGCTACTCCTGCGCGAAGGCTGCGCTGACCCAGCTCTGCCGGGTGGCGGCCATGGAGCTCGCGCCCCATGGAGTCCGCTGCAACATTATCCACCCCGACGCGGTCTTTGACACGAAGCTCTGGACGCCGGAAGCTCTCCAGCGCTCGGCCGAGCGCTACGGCATGACGGTCGAGGAATACAAGACCCGCAACCTCATGAAGACCGAGATCAAATCCAAGGACGTCGGCAATATGGTCGCCGCCATGGCCTCCCCGCTCTTCGGCAAAACGACCGGCGCCCAAGTCCCCGTCGACGGTGGCAACGACCGCGTCATCTGAAGGCTGCGTTCCGAAGGGGATGGCAGAAATAATCCTGTTCATCCTGTAGATCCTGTCTAAAAAATTCCACTGCTCCAATAATCCTCACCCAACCTGAAAACCCTGTCCGAAAGCCCCGTCATGAAAAAGCTCATCAACGACCCTTTCAAAGTTGCCGACGAACTCTTCGAAGGACTCGTCGAGGCCTACGATGGCCAGTGCGAGCGCGTCGGCACGCGCTCAATCGTCAAGAAGGAGATCCCGGCCAACAAGGTGGCTCTCCTCGTCGGTGGCGGTGCGGGCCACGAGCCGATCTACCACGGGCTCGTCGGTACCAACCTCGCCGACGGTGCCGCCTGCGGAGATATCTTCGCGGCGCCCTCGCCCGACATCGTCCTGGAGGCCACCCAGGCCGTCGATCGCCAGAATGGGGTGCTTTATCTCTACGGCAACTACGCGGGCGACGTCATGAACTTCGATATCGGTGCCGAAGATGCGGAGGACGAAGGGATCGATGTCCGTACCGTCCTCATATGGGACGATGTCTGCTCGGCGCCTCCCACCGAGAAGAAGAACCGCCGGGGAATCGCCGGGCTCGTCCCCATCGTCAAGCTGGCCGGTGCCGCCTCCCAGTCGGCGAAGTCGCTCGACGAACTCGAGGCATCGGTCAAGAAAGCCGTTCTCAATACCCGCTCGGTCGGGGTCTCGATGTCTCCCGGGTCGATCCCGGCCACCGGCAAACCAACTTTCGAAATCGCCGAGGACCTGATCGGTCTCGGCATGGGGATCCACGGTGAGACCGGCGTCGCCGAGATCCCGATGACCACCGCCGACGAGCTTGTCCTGAAGATGATGGATCTGATCTTCGAAGACTACCAGGTCGACGAGGAGATCGAAGCCCTCAAGGAGGGGGACGAGATCGTGCTCTTCATCAATAGCCTAGGATCGACCACGATGATGGAACTTCTCATCGCCCTCCGCAAAGCGAAGGAGATCCTCAATGGGGAAGGCATCAAGGTCCACGACACCATCGTCGGACCGCTGGTTACCTGCCAGGAGATGGCCGGCATCTCGATCAGCCTCACCAAACTGGATGACGAACTCAAATCGCTCTGGGACATGCCCTGCGAATCGCTCTGCTACAGCAAGATGGATGGCTCCGGTGCCTGATAGTCGAGACCGCCCGCCAGGAACCCGGATTTAAGCCCTTCAGCAAATGCCCAAAGACAATCTGACCAATGATCAATCCCGCGAGATGCTTCTGCAGGTCGCCGACGCCATCATCAAAGCCGAGCCCATCCTCACCGACGCGGACCGCGCCTTGGGGGACGGCGACCATGGCATCGGCATGCAGCGCGGCATGACGGCCGTGAAAGAGTCGCTTGGCTCCGATCCCCCGGCGGAAGTCTCGAAGACTTTCGCCGCTGCCGGTAAGGCAATGATGAGTTCCATGGGCGGTGCCTCCGGCGCCATTTTCGGAACCCTTTTCCGCGCGGGCGGCAAGGCCATCGGCGACGCCGAGAGCTTCGGCTCAAACGAGCTCGCCTCCCTCCTCACCGAGGCGCTGGACAAGATTAAGGCGCGCGGCGGCGCCCAGCCTGGCGACAAGACGATGATCGACGCCCTCGACCCCGCGGCAACCAAGGCCAAGGACCTGGCGGGCCAGCCACTGCCGGTGGCGATGGCCGCCGTGGCGGAGGCCGCCGAAGCTGGCAAGGAGGCCAGCAAGGACATGATCGCCACCATGGGACGGGCCAAGACCCTCGGCGAAAAATCTCTCGGTCACCCCGATGCCGGGGCCGTCTCCGTGTCGATTATGTTCGCTACCATGCGCGACTATATCAACGCTGACTGATCCCCAGGGCGCCTTCTCACAACCGAATTACCAACACCACCAACCGACACAAAAAATGGCAGATCTAGACGACATCCGCGACGGCGACAACTTCGGGCTCAACCGCCCGGCCGACACCAGCAAGTTCTACCTCAAGGGGATGAACAGCATGAGCTGGGGCATCAAGAACCGCATGTCACGCATCTTCAACCGCAAGTCGGGACGCACGGTCATGCTCGCGTTCGACCATGGGTTCCTCATGGGGCCGACCTCCGGTCTTGAGCGGATCGATTTGAACATCGCCCCCCTCGCCGAGCACGCCGACTGCCTCATGGGCTGCCGCGGGTCGATCCGCACCATGATCCCGCCGGAAAATACCCAGCCGGTCTGCCTGCGTGCCGACACCGGAACCACGATTCTCACCGAGATGAACCACAACGTCCTCCTCGGTGAGGAGGAAATGGTGAGCATGAATGCATCGGCCCTCGCGGCGATGATCGCCATCGGTGACGCCGCCACCGAAG
>CAZKYJ010000095.1:6347-10533 GCA_964556355.1 uncultured Verrucomicrobiales bacterium
AAACGCTGGCGAATTTCAGCCGCCTCGTGGACATCGGCAACAAGTACGACATCCCGGTCATGTGCGTGACCGCCGTCGGCAAAGACATGGCGCGCGACGCCCGCTACTTCGGCCTCGCCTCCCGCGTCGGTGCCGAGAACGGTGCCAGCATCGTCAAGACCTACTACACCGAAGGCTTCGAGAACGTCGTGGCTTGCACGTCCGTGCCGGTCGTGATCGCCGGCGGCAAGAAGCTGCCCGAGATCGAAGCGCTGGAAATGGCCTACAATGCGATCCAGGCCGGTGCCGCCGGTGTCGACATGGGACGCAACGTCTTTCAGTCGGAGGCGCCCGTGGCCATGATCAAGGCCGTCGCTGGTGTCGTGCACGACGGGCTCAAGCCGAAAGAGGGGCTCGAGCTTTTCGAAGACCTCAAGAACGGCTGATCGTAACCGGTCGATAACCCACCAGAAAAACTCCAAAGCAAACCCACATCATGCCAAGCCAACCCAAACTGCACAACGCCATGTGGCCCGGTCTCGTCGGGAAAGGAACGGACGAAGGCCAAGAGCCACCCATCAGCCTCGAGCGCATGCTGGAGCTGACGGCCAACGCCGAAGTCGATGGCCAGAAGTTCGACGGCGTCGATTACTTCCTCTTCCATCCCCACACCGATCCGGATGCCAGCGACGACGAGCTGCGCCGTATCGCCGACCTCATCGCATCGAAGAACCTGGCCGTCGGATCGCTCGTCGCGCCAATCTGGCCGGGGACGGTCGGCGACTCCGCCATGGGAGATAGCGAGCAGCGGGGCAAGTTCCTCCTGTCCGTCGAGAAGGCCTGCCGGATCGGCAAGGTCTTTAACGAGCACGGCGTCCGGAAATACGGGGTCATCCGCATCGATTCCGCCGAGTTCGGCGTCGAGAAGTGGCGGGAGAACCCGACGGCAAATACCCAGGTCATCGCCGAGACGTTTCGCGAAGCCGCGAAAATCGCCGCCGACAACGGTGAGCGCCTCGCCGCCGAAGGAGAGATCTGCTGGGCGGGCATGCACGGGTGGAAAGAGATGCTCGATCTGCTCGAGGCGGTCGGCATGCCCGACACCGTCGGATTCCAGGCCGACCTGGCGCACACCTATCTCTATCTCCTCGGCTACAACTCGCCAGAGAATGCCCTCATTAGCGTGGGGCACTCGGACGACGAGCTCTGGGCCGCCTACGAGACGATGACCGACAAGCTCCGCCCGTGGACGATCGACTTCCACGTCGCCCAGAACGACGGCACCGTGCACGGTGCCGGCTACCACGACAAGACTGGCAAGCACTGCCCGGCCGACGATCCGAACGGCAAGCTCGACATGGTCAAGGCGTCCGGCTACTGGCTCAAGGACGCCCCGGCCCGCGGAATCGAACACATCTGCTGGGATGGCTGTATGTTCCCGAATGCCACGTTGGAGAAGCCTGAGACCTGGAACACGATCCTGAAAGTGATGATCGACGTGCAGAAAGCCCACGGCTGGAGCTAGGGCGATTCTGGGATGAGTGGGAATTTCACCATCGCCCAGCTGGATGAGATCCCGCCTCTGCCCTGCCCGTGCGGGCAGGCGAGGCGGGCGTTCACTGGCGTGCCCGGTGCCCCCGCCTCCGTCCACATGGTAGATATCTCGAAAGACTCCCGTGTCCACTACCACCGGAAGATGACCGAGACCTACGTGGTCTTGGAGGGCGAGGGCGAGATAGAGCTCGACGGCGAGATCCATCCGCTGACCCCGCTCAAATCGGTCGTGATCCGTCCCGGTTGCCGCCACCGTGCCTATCCGAAGCAAGGCGGAACACTGCGGATCTTGAATATTGCCATGCCACCGTTTGACCCGGCGGACGAGTTCGAGGATTGAGGCCGAATTCGATGGTCGGCGTCCGCTGCCGTGAAGTGGCGAGTGGAAGAGAAGTCTAGCCGAGCGATTTCATAGGAGTGGTGTCGGCGATCATCCCTGAACCGGCGCGCTTGGGAAGGCCGCCACGCCGACTCCAAGCGGGATGTGGCCAACGGGAGCTCCTACATCCCGAATGGGGCTGCACGTTGAGGATGATGCCGGAGAACCTGCCCCGTGGCGCATCTGCTACGACTACTTCATAGTGAGGAACCGGGACGGAATCTGGGAGCTGGTGCACGATACGCTGCCCGCCACTGCGCCCTCGGCCACCGCCAGAGCCAAAAATGAACGCCGTCATCCCGGCGCTCCGCCCGCACCGACGCTCGATCCGACCATCGCCCGCCAATTTATCGCCGCCGCCGTGGGGCGAGGATACGCTCGACCGCCTCGACAGGGAGCCCGCTGCTCTCCAACCAGGTGAGCGCGCTGTCCGGCTGCCTCCGGTAGAATGCTTCGCCCGCGCGCGTCAAGGTTTCGGTGCGCAACGACGGGTTTTTGATGTCCTCCGCCCAAGCGATGGCCGCGACGGGATCCTGCCAGGCATAGCCCCGGGAGAACCCGGCGATGGCGGAATCTCGCTTGGCGGAATCCGGCATGCTGGCCAGACGTTCCGACGCGGCCAGCGGGTCGGCGTCTTCCCAGTCACCGAAGGCTGCGGTCAGGCCGAGCGACTGCCCCTGACTCTCGGGGAGCGCTTCGAGCCATCCGACGGCGGCATCGGCATCTCGCCCCACCCACTTGCGACTGATCGCCTCGATCGCGCGGGCCGCGTAGTCCTGGTCGGCAAACCGCTCGATCCAACGGGCTGCCTCGTCCGGGCTCTCATTGGCGTAGGCGTCGGCGACCCGTCCCATGGCGGCCGCTTTCACCGGCCCGTCGGGGATCGCTTCGGCCCAAGAGCGGCTCCCACCGATCCCGTCGTTGCGGAGCGATTTTTCGGCGACCATCTCGATGAGCCTTTGGTCGCCGCCGACTCCGGCACCGGCCAGCCCGAAAATGAAGTCGGTGGCCAGGGCGGTGTCCCGGTCAGCGAGGCCAGCCGCGATGCTGGCGGCCAGCCCGTCCCGCTGGCCGCGCATTTCCTCCGGGAGGTTCTCGAAGTAGCCGATGGCCGCTTCGGGCCGGGCGGAGGCCCAGCCGGCGAGGACGGCATCCAAATCCCGTTCCTCCGAACTGGCGGCGAAGGAGACGGCAGATTCGCCGGCAAGGGAGCCCCAGCGGTAATTGAAATCGCGCCAGTCGTCGCCTTCCACGCCCGCCGCGACCAGCTGCTCGCGCATCTCCAGCGCATTCTCCGGGGTCAGCGCCGCCAGCAGGTGCCCGAAGGCCAGCCTGCGCTCGACCGGGTTCCGACCCCGTAAGGCAGTCTCGACCTGCGACCGCCAGTCGCCCCCGTCGGAGGGTGCGACGCGTTGGCTTGGGCGATCCGCCACTCCCAATATTCTCGCGGTGACGTCCCCGGAACCTTCCACGGTCGCGCGGGGGACGTCTGCTGCAACGTCGACGGATTTTTTCCCATCGATTCCCAACGCTTCAGGCTCTCCCGATACCCTTTTGTTCGCGGAACCCAGCCAGAAAGCTCCCGCGACGGCAAGAATCCAAAGCCCGTTGATCACCAATGGTCGGGAGATGCTCATGGCCGGGATACGCAAAGCGGGCGCGGCCAGTTCCAAATTTTTCCCTGCCTGTCCACGACGCGCCACGGTGGGCGGTTCGGCGCCAGGCGCAAGGCATGCCCAGCGGCACCTGATCTCGGCGCGCTTCCCACGAGATCGATCGATTCGTTGAGCGGGAACTGCCCGGAGGTCCCGGTGAGGGAGGTTCGTCCCCCCCGCTTCCGGAATCTCCCGAGCCATTGGTGTCCCGTCTTGCGCGAGATCCCGAACTCCTCGTAGACTTCGCTCGCCGCGGAGAACCCGCGCTCTCCGCGCTCTGCGAGCCTGCAGTCGATGAAGCCATCGCTCTCTCACCAAAAGTCCAGCAACTCGGGCTTCGTCTCGGGAACCCGGCACCCACCGACAGAGTTGGCGGTCGCGGATGGTTCCAAGAGTGGGTTGTGGGCGCTGGGGGACGCCGCGCAATAATGCGTGATCGGCCGACGTATGCCTGTCCATGCCTAGGATCTCCATTTTCCCCCTTCTGCTCGGCATGGTCGTGGGCAGCGTTTCGACCGCAGGTGCCGCCGACATTCCCGAGATCACCTCCGAGAATTTTCAGGCTCTTCACTCCCTGATGAAGCCGAGCCCCGAGGAATCGGCCTGGCTGGAAATCCCG
>CAZKYJ010000096.1:0-10506 GCA_964556355.1 uncultured Verrucomicrobiales bacterium
CGAAGGAGAGCGCCTTGTCCCGGTGGGGCTTGAGGATGATGAGCAGCACCAGCGTGCCGACGAATATTCCCGCGGCCACGACGTAGAGGAGGCGCCGGAGCCAGAGGCGTCTCCAGACGGGCTTCCTGTAGAGCTTGACACGACGGCGCCCCGGCGGCGTGTTGCCACCGTCTGGGTCGCGGTCGCTGCCGCTCGTGATGAGATCTCCTATCATTCGTTTCCTTCGTGGAGGGTTTCTAACGTCCGCCAAGACGGCTCCAATTCAAAATTTATGCTTGCTGATCATCAACCGGTCGGGGCGGCGATTCTCACCGCCCTGCGGAAATCGCCCGACGGGCGCATCCCGTTCGAACGGTTCATGGAGCTCTCCCTCTACCACCGGCCCGGCGGCTACTACGCCTCGTTGCCCGAAGAAACGCGTACTGGACGGGGCGGCGATTTCTACACCAGCGTCAGCGTCGGACGGTGTTTCGGAATGCTCCTCTCCCGGCAGCTCGCCCAGGTTCGCGACGCCATCGAAGCGCCCGGCGGGGTGGCGGTCGCCGATTGTGGCGGCCACGACGGCCAGCTCGCGCGCGACATTGCCGACGCCGCCGACTTCCCCGTCGAAACCATCTTGATCGAGAACGGATCCGACGGCACCACGCTGGCGGAGCTCGCCCGCTCGCCGGTCCGCGGAATGATCGTCGCCAACGAACTCGTCGATGCGCTACCCGTCCACCGTATCCGCTTCCGCGACGGCGCTTGGCGCGAACTTTATGTCGATCGCGCAATGACGTTGGTCGAGGGCGAGCTGAGCGACCCCCGGCTGTCTCGGCTCGGCACCGATTTTCCTGACGGCTACACCACCGAGATCAACCTCCGCGCCGAATCGTGGCTGGCCGAAGCCCACGCCGCCCTCGATGCCGGGCTCCTGCTGGTGATCGACTACGGCTACGAGGCCGAAGCCTACTACGCACCGTCCCGCACCGATGGCACGCTGCGGACCTACCTCGACCACCGCGCCGGCAGCGATCCCCTCGCCCACGCTCCCGGAACGTGCGATATCACGGCGCATGTCGATTTCACCGCGCTGCGGGTTGCCGCCGAGCGCGTCGGGTTCCGCGCCGGAGAGCTGGAAGACCAGCACCACTACCTCATCAAGTTGGCGGCGCCATGGCTGATGGAACTCGAGGCCGATCCCGCCAAGTTCGCCGCGGCTTCGCCGTTGCTGCGGCAGTTCCAAACGTTGACCCACCCGGGAATCATGGGACGGTCGTTCCGGGTGCTCCCGCTTTGGAAAACGTGACAGGTCGCCGCGAGAGCAAGTCGATCGGCAAGGCTCCGGAAGACCAACCGATCGAGAGCCATCGAGACCTCTCGCCACCGATGGACGTCAATCGCGATCGGTTTCCACGGCGGGGTCGCTCCGCACTCTCAGCACCACGGAATTGATCTCCCGATCGTCGACAATTCGAAAACCCTCACCCACGACGCTGCCAGGGCTCAGCTGTCCATCAACTTCGATTTCTACGCCATCGCTGACATCCAACCATCCTACTCGCCTCCGAGTAGGTATTTCTCCACCATCAGCAATCCCGTCTGGCCCACCGTTTCGAGGCTCTCGGCGCTAAGCTTGTCGAGCGTATCCCCCGGCGTGTGCCACGGGCGGTAGTCGAGGTCGATGATGTCGATGGCCGGGATCCCGGCATTGGCGAGCGGAACGTGGTCATCGATGATCGCGCTGCCTTTGAGCCCGAATTTCGATCGGACGCCCAGGTCGTCGGCCGCCTGGAGCGCGAACCCGGCGAGGCGCGAGTCGCTGTTGGACGGGATCCGAATATTGAGATCCCGGTCGCCGACCATGTCGAAAACGATCGCCCACCCGGGGAGCCGTTCCGTCGGCCAGGCGCGCAACTCCTTCGCATAGAAGCGGGAGCCGTAGAGCCCGTCCGTGGCGGTGAACTGGATGTAGGCCTCTTCGCCGTCGAAAAAAACGAGTTCGAGCTTCTGCGCGAGTTCCGGTCGCGCGGCGAGGACGCGTGCCATCTCCAGAAGCAAGCCGGTGCTCGAACCACCGTCGTTGGCGCCGACGAACTCGAAGGCCGAATAGAACTTGGTGTCAAAATGCGAGCAGAGGAGGCCGTCCAAGGGACGTTTCCACGTATCACCGCCGGGGAAACGGGCGCGGAGATTGGCGAAGGTTATCGTCCCCTGAGGGGTCTTGTCGTCGAATGTCTGGCGCTCCACTTCCCAGCCGGCGGCCGCCAGCACCTCTCCCAGGTAAACCCTCGTCTCTTCGATCGCCTCGCTCCCGGGCGGTTTCGGGCCGAGGGCGACGATCGCTTCCACGTGCCCCATCGCCCGTTCCCCCGAGAACTGGCCGTGGATCGCCCTGGCCGGGTCGTAGGCCTCGGAGCGGCACCCGGCGAGCACGATGGCGGCCGCGATGGGTAGCGGGATCCTCACAGCGAATTCGAGTCCGAGACCCCCATGATGCCGAGGATGCGCTCGAGGTCGTCGTTGCCGTAGTACTCGATCTCGATCTTGCCCTTCTTCGCCCCGTGGCTGACCGACACCTGGGTGGCGAAGCGGTCGCGGAGGCGGTTGGTGACCTCGCGGATGGCCGAGGCGGTCGCCCCATCGTGCTGCGTGCCCCCTCCCCGGGCGCCGCCGCCGATCCGTGTGCCGCCCTCGAGATCGGCCGATTGCAGAAGTTTTTCGGTGGCACGGACGGTGAGCCCCTTGCGCACGATCTCCTTGGCGAAGAGCCGCTGCTTCGACGGATCCTTCTCGCCGAGTAGAACTTTCGCATGCCCGGTTGAAATCGTCCCCTGGGCAAGGAGCGCGCGCACTTCGTCGTCGAGATCGAGCAGGCGCATCGCGTTGGCGACGGTCGCGCGGTTCTTGCCGACCCGTTTGGCGATCTCGTCCTGCGTCATGGCAAACTCGCGGGCGAGCCGCACGTAGGCCTCAGCCTCCTCGACGGGGTTGAGATCTTCCCGCTGCAAGTTCTCGATCAGAGCCAGTTCCAACACGTCGCGGTCCGAGGCCTCGCGGACGACCACCGGGACCTCGGCCAGCCCGAGCGCCGACGCCGCCCGCCAACGCCGTTCGCCGGCGATCAGCTCGTAGGTCCCGGCGACCTTCCTGACGATGAGGGGCTGGACAACCCCGTGTTCCCTGATGGAATCGACGAGCTCGCCGAGGTGGTCGTCGCGAAACGACTTCCGTGGCTGCATCGGGCTCGGCACCACCTCGCGGTGGGGCACGGAAAGCACGCGCTCGCCCGAGGGGACCTCGGCGGGCATCGGAGCAGCGGGCGTCCGGGCCGCCGTCGGGGCGCGGTCGGAACCGGCGGGATCGCCATCGTTCGTGCTCGGGCGCTTGATCAACGCGCCGAGTCCCCTGCCTAGTGCCTTTTTTGCCATGAGTCGGCGAGGGTATTGGACGACGGACGCGATTGCAACCGGTCTCACGCAGACTCCGGCGACCGCGGATGTTCCTGTCCTGTACTGCTACTTCCGGAGCACCCAGATATTGCGGTAGGACACCGGGTTTCCGTGATTCTGGAGAAATAGCGGCCCCTCGGAGCCTTCGCTGCCGTCGGGCGCGGCGGTCGTCGTGTGATCGAGCGCGACATCGTCGTGGATGACCACGCCATTGTGGCGCACGGTCGCCCGCGCGTCGGCGGTCTTCTTCCCGTCGGCGTCGAACTTGGCCGCCGAAAAATCGACGTCGTAGGTCTGCCAGCTGAGCGGCGGATAGCACATGTTCAGCTTCGGGGGGGCGATCGAATAGATGCCGCCGCACTCGTTATCCCGACCCTCGAGCCCGAAACTGTCGAGCACCTGCACTTCGAACCGCCCCTGCAGGTAGACGCCGCTATTCCCCCGCCCCTGCCCGCGGGCCTTCGGTTTGAAAGGGGTGCGAAACTCGAGGTGAAGCGTATGGTCGCCGAAGGTCTCGGTGCTCGTGGTGCCCTGCTGGAGGAACCCTTCGTCCGTCAGCTTTCCACCCTTCCAAGCCTCGACACCGCTCCCGTCGAACAGTACCACCGCTCCCTCCGGCGGCGCCTCACCCAGCGTCGGACTCTCGCGGACGACCTTGGCCAACGTGCCGAGGGCGCGCCCGTCCGCCTCCACGGCGACACCACCCGCGCTCAGCGTACCCCGGAGACCGCCGTCCGGCTTGGCAAAAACGACCTTTCCCTCCACCGCTTTCGACTCGACCGACTCGGGCTCCTCGCCGTCCCAGCCGTCGCCCGGCAGCCCTCCCACGTAGCCGACCGCGCGGAACGTGTCGTCCCCCAAAGCGATCACTTGCACCCCGATCTTCTTCCGTCCGTCATCGGTCTGAAGCTCGCCAGAATACTCCCCTTGGAGAGCAAAACTCGAATCCTCCGCCGCGGCTTCCGGCGTCGTGTAGGTGGCGCTATTGTCGGCGGCGAGTACCGTCGACGAGAGGAAGATGGCAGCGGCTGGGGCGAGGATTTTCATGGGGAGAGAATACGGAAGATTCGAGATGGATCCTCCGGATAAATTTCGGTCGCGATGTTTTCTAGCTAGCGTCGACCCAATTCGGCGGCGGTCGCCCGAAGGGAGTCGAGATCGCCGGCGGGGAGGACTTCGGCCCCCTTCCGGATCCTTCCCATCAGGCCGGCCAGGACGCCTCCAGGACCGAGTTCGAGGAAGGTGGTGTGCCCCTGGTCGAGGAGGAGAGCCATCGACTCGCTCCAGCGGACGCTGCCCGTGACCTGTTTCTCAAGGGTTTCGCGGATTTCGTCGGCGGTGGCGGCAGCGGCGGCCCGGAAGTTCGAGATAACGGGGAAGTGCGCGCTGTGGATCGCCACCCGGGCGAGCTCCGGAGCGAGCTTCTCCTGTGCGCTCGCCATGAGCCGGGAATGGTAGGCGCCGGCCACCTGCAGCTCCTTGCCCATGCGAATACCAGCATCCTTGGCACCGGCGATGGCATCGGCGACCCCCGCCTTGGATCCCGAGACGACAATCTGCCCGGGCGCATTGAGGTTCGCCACATCGATCCCGCAGGCCTCGGCGAGTGCTCGGACGGCCGCCTCATCGCCGCCGATCATTGCCGCCATGCTTCCGTCGGTCGCCTCACACGCCTCCTCCATCAGTTCGCCACGACGGTGGACGAGCCGGAGCCCCGCCTCGAAATCGAAGGTCCCCGCCGCCGCATGCGCGGTGAATTCGCCGAGGGAGAGGCCAGCCGCCGCCACGGCATGCGGCTCGCCGCCGAGAAGTTCGGCCAACACTTTGAGGCAGGCGATCCCGTGCACGTAAAGCGCCGGCTGGCAGCGGGAAGTGCGGGTGAGCTCCTCGATCGGCCCGTCGAACATGGCCCCACTCAGAGGGAAGCCGAGGATGCGGTCGGCGTCGTCGAAAAGGGATTGCGCGATCGGGAACGCATCGGCGAGATCGCGGCCCATCCCGACTTTCTGGGCACCTTGGCCGGAGAAAAGAAGGACGACGGGTGGGGTGGTTGGGGAATCGCTCATGGACAGCCACCAAAGCCGCAGCCCCCCGCGCGTCAACGCAACAATCGCCGTAGCGCGACGTTTCCCGCCACCGCATCGGTCAAAAGAACCGACCCGGTCGCGATCGCCTCGTCCACGCTCATGGCCGGCGGTTTCACGGCGAAAGCCCCGTCAAAAATGGCGTTGATCGCGGAGCTCGCGGCCGCTGAATCATCGACCATCCCGGCGAATCCGAGCGCCGGCTTGCCGTGCCTCCGCGCCATCAGCGCCACACCGGCAGGCCCTTTCCCTTCCGCCGTCTGGGCGTCGAGGCACCCTTCGCCGGTCAGGACAACGTCGGCCCGCGCCACCGCTTCCTCCAGTCGGAGAAGGCCTGCCACCAGGTCGAACCCCGGCTCCAATCGCGCGCCGCAAAAGCTCAGGAGGCCAAACCCCAACCCCCCGGCCGCGCCGGCACCCGGAATCTCCCGGTGGTCGCAGCCGAGATCGCGGGCCACCAGATCGGCGAGCCGCTCGAGCCTGTCTTCGTGTGCCCGCACGAGCGGCTCGTCGGTGATCCCCTTCTGCCCCCCGTAGATCCGCGTGGCGCCCGTCGGCCCCAGCAGCGGGTTCGTCACGTCGCACGCGACGGTCACTTCGGGGAAGGCGGACATCCCGTCCGGCGGCAGTATCCGCGCCACCCGGCCGATCTCGGCCGGCAGATCCGCCACCTCCGCACCCGCGGCATCAAGGAACCGAAACCCGAGCGCCTGCGCCATCCCGCACCCCCCGTCGTTGGTCGCGCTCCCCCCGATTCCGACCACCATTTTTGTCACGCCTAAGCCGGCGGCCGCACGCATCATCTGCCCCGTCCCCAGAGTCGATGCCCTCCACGGGTCCCGGTCGCCATTGCGGCACCGCCAGAGTCCCGATGCGGCGCTCATCTCGATCACGGCTTCCAACGGGATCCCGTCAGCGCCACCGACGATCGCGAACTCCGTGGTGATCGGGCGTCCCAACGCGTCCTCGGCGGCGACCGGGTGCCAGCGCCCGCCCAGCGCCGCACAGATCGCTTCGGCAGTGCCCTCGCCACCGTCCGCAATGGGCAAAATCTCGCAGGTGGCGTCCGGGGCGATCTGCCGTACGCCCACCGCGGCCGCCTCGCAGGCTTCCCGCCCGGAGAATGCACCTTTGAACTTATCAAATGCGAGGAGAACTGTTTTCACTCTCCCTATTCAAGCAGGATCAGGGCGCAGTGGGAAGGAAAATCGCTGGCAGCCAATGGGGGATTTCCGATTCGGAGGGGGAGCCCTCGCTTCCGTCCCGAACGCTGGAGCCCCCGCACCCACCGCCTCGCGCCACACGCCGCGGGAGGCCCGAATGGGAACCGGGCCGGTTCCCGGCGGCTTCGCCCGCGCCCGCGACCGGCATCCCCACTGGCTTCCCGCACGAAATCGATGGGGTTCCCGATCAGCCTTCGCCCTGGTATTCGGTGCCCGTGCACCGGGTGCCATCGTGATAGCAGCGCCATGGCTTCGGCACCCCTTCGACGGCCACGTCGACGACGAAAGAGGTCTCACCGCGTTCTGCCCGTTTGACCTTCATCGCCCTGTCGGGAATCTGCATCTTGAGGGCCGCGAGACAATCGTCGATCACCTTCTGCGGGACCGGCTCCGTCGACGGCATCTCTTCCTCGGCCGGTTTCTCATCCGTGATACGGACGAGCATCTTGTAGTCCGCCACTTCCCCCCGGCGGGCAGCGGCACGGTTGAGGAAAACGCTGATCACATGGTCGCCGGATTGGGCGAGCTGCCCGGTGTAGCGGCGATCGCCGCTCAACGAATTGAACAACGCCTCGTCACCGGGAGCGCGCCCCGGGATATAGATGTTAAAGTCGGCTCCTTTCACCCCCGGCAACATCCCAACCTCGAGCCACTGACCCTCGCGAGCATTGATCGTGTAAAGCGCCAACTGCCGGCCTGCCACCTCGCCCGTGATGATCGCTTGGGACTCGCCACGCTCGAATTGGATGCGCTGGCTCGCGGTTTCATCGGCGGGGGCGACGGGGGTCAGCGCGGCGCTGAGCAGTGAAAATATTACGAGGTTCTTCATGGTGTGGTCTGTTCGTTTCGACATAGTGATCGCGAGGAATTCCAGCATCGTGTCGCGCGGGGGCGTCGACTCTGCCGTGCTGCGCACCCGGAACCATCCGCCGCTCGCTTCCTCGGCCCAGTGTCAAAGTGGCAGAGGAAGCGAGAATCCGACTGGTGGGTGACCGTTTCAAGGCGGTGCAAAGTGGCGAAGCCTCCAAACCATCGCACCACGGGTGCCCAAGGTCTCTTGGCCGACTTCTTCGTGCCCGACTGTAGCCACGAGCCGCCGCGCCGGCAAACCACTTCGGCTCCGTTGGGAGTGGCGGAGGGTTTGGGCCGCCCACGGTGACCGCCCCGCCGCTGGGGCAGAAGTCTCCGGCTCACCACGTCGCCGGGTGAGGAGGTCGCACCCGAACAGGCAGCGTAGATCGGAAGCGGGTTCGCCCCTCTGGGATTTACTCGGACGCCGCCTCTCCTTGCGCACCACCGAGCTGGCGTGCCTGAGCAACACTTTCCCGAACCAACTTCGTGAATGCTATCGTGTACTCCTTGCCGTCCTTCAGGACGACAACACTTCGCCCCTCCAGGCGCAAAAATTCAGCCTCGATGGTCCGACCGACCCTGTCCGTCCACTCTGTCAATCTGCCCGAACCCTTTTCGTGATCCTGCGCCATCTCGCTCGGTCGTGCCTCATCGGGCTGCGCCAAGGCTTCCGCCCCCTTCGGCACGATCGTCACGACCGGAAACCGATCGCCGCGAGGCGCTTCGATACGGAATTCGGTTCCCGTGAGATCACAGACGTATTTCAGGGCTTCGCGCGCCGGTACGTGGTTCAGACGGAGCGTCACCGAGTTCCGGATCTCGGTTCCTGCCTGCCCTCCGTCCTGTGTCACCGCATTGACAATCGTCACGCCACCTGTTCCGCGGGCGATTTCTCCGATCTTCACTCGCAAGAATTCGATCGCCTCACCCAGTCTGGCATTTTCGAAACTGACAGCAGGAATCACCGTCGTATCGAGAACACTTTTCCCGTGAAAAGGAAGCTTCGCTTCCAACCTCTCCGCACCCGCCCTGATGGCCTCGTCATCAGGTGCCAGCCCAAGCGCCGTCTGGTAACGCTTCCACGCATCGAGGTTTTTTCCCTCCCCCGCCAACTTTTCGGCGTCTACCTTCATCGTCGCCGCCACGCGTCTTTTCACCGCGTCTGATGCACCATCGTCCGCCGTGATTCCCGGAACCGCACGATTTGCGAGTTCATAGCAAATCACCGCCACCTCGATGTCACCCCGACCTTCGGCCGCCAGCGCCCTGGCGAGGAAACCCTCCGCATGTTCATCGGCGGTCAGAGCCCAGCAAATAGAGGAGAGACCGGCGATGGCGAGAAGTGCCGCCACGGTACGGAGCAGCGAACGAAGATTGGAATTCATGCTTGTATTCGGGGGGGCAATGAGATTGATCCGGGGGACATCGGTCACGCGATGTGCTATCGAACTCTCGCGTGGAGACCGGCGGAAACGAGCCTGCGGGCGACACTCAATCCCTTTCCTACGATCGTGAAAAGTGGAGATCCCGATCCACCACGTCAAGGAATTTGCGCCGCAGGAATTCTGGAGGTGCTTCGTTCTTTCGATGATAGTCATTTGCCGCTAGCTCGATTTGGGCGTCGCCTCTCGCAACCTCGCCAGCTGCTGGGTTATCTCGAGCCTGATCCGTTGGTTCTGGAGCGCAGAAAACACTGGGGCGCCATCGGTCTCCCGGCGGTAGCCGTCGATCCCCGGTAGAAAGGCTCTGGCCTCCGCCCAAAACCGCTGCGCCAATTGCTCCGGGGAGCGGGCGGCGTCCCACCAAGACATGATCCTGTCCTTCGCTCCCTCCAATGTCGCGGCTCGGATGAGCCGGGACGAGGGCGAACAGCGGGAAGCTGCGGGAGAAGACGATACCTCCCGCCCTGGATGCTGATAGCGAGCTCAGGATGGGCTAGGACGAGCGGGAGGCGGAGCGATGTTCAGAACGCCGTCGTAGGGGGCCACGAGTGCCGCCGCGCTCTCAACCCCATCCATGTAGTCCTGCAGCGAATCGTCGGCTAGCACCAATGGCATTCGGTCGTGCAGCCCTTTCATCGCCTCCCCCGCTCCGGTCGTTATCATGCTGTAACACGGCGCGCCCTGCGATTCCTCCCAGATCCCGGCGATGTAAAACCACGCCTCCTCGCCGCCCTTCCCTATTGCGTGCTTGCTCTTGCTCCCCTTGGGACCGGACCACTCGTAGAACCTCAGGGTGGGAATGAGGCACCTCCTCTCCCGAAACGCCTTTCCCCACATTCTCCCGTCAAGCTTGTCGTCGCGCGAGTTGTTCACTCGCCGCTCGACGGCCTTCCCAGCGGTTCGGAAAGTGCGTCTGAACCCCCAAGTCATCGCCTGCGCTCGCATTTCGTCTCCACCGCCGGTGACGACAATCCCGGTGCGACCGGGCGCCACGTAGGTGATATCGCCGAGCAGGTCGGCAATCCCCTGCTCCCAGCGGTGCAGGAGCTTTGCCGGGCGCGGTCCTACGTCGTAGAGGTTGCACATCGGTCGCCACCCTCGCTTGGACCGAGCCAATCCTCAAGGGGGCTTACGTCGCGAACGCGCGACAGCGGGAGGGGGCCAACTCCCCTACCCCCGTCCGCATAGACAACCGTGGACGGTAACGGAAAACGCAGGAACCGTCATGATTCTGTTTATGACACGCCTCCTAGAGACTACAGAAACCGATGTAACTGATTTAGGGTGAGGGAGTGGCGGAGGGGGTGGGATTCGAACCCACGGTAAGTTGCCCTACGCACGATTTCGAATCGTGTGCCTTCAACCAGACTCAGCCACCCCTCCTAGTTGCGGTGGAAAATCGCGAGCCCGAGCTTACACCTGAACAGGCCGCTGTCGAATCAAGAAATCGACCATTCCAGCATTTCCCGTGTCC
>CAZKYJ010000097.1:0-9225 GCA_964556355.1 uncultured Verrucomicrobiales bacterium
CTGGATGGCGGTGGCGTCGGTGTTCAGTCCCATGGCTCCGCCGAGAGCATCGATTTCTCGTACCATGTGCCCTTTGGCCAATCCGCCGATGGCGGGATTGCATGACATCTGCGCGATGGTGTCGAGGTTCTGGGTCAACATGGCAGTCGTACACCCGAGACGGGAGGCGGCCAACGCCGCTTCCACCCCGGCGTGGCCGGCTCCGATTACCAGAACATCGTAGGTTTTTGGGTAGACAAAGGGCATGGGAATCGCGATGGGCGGCCAACAGTATCCATGCGACGGAGGTTCGGATCAACCATCGTCGTCCGAGCGCCTTCCCGCATGTTCCATGTGGAACATCCGGTGGCGGGCTAGCGTTGCCCGAGCGCCTCTCTCCGGTAGGCGCCGGGCGTTTTCCCAAGCCGCCTTTTGAAGACCCGATGGAAGTTTGAAAGTGTTCCGAATCCGGCGGCGGATGCCACCGAGCCGATATCGCGGTGATCGCTCCGGAGTTTCTCGCAGACGTGGGCGATGCGGGCCTCATTGAGGAACTCCGCAAAGCCGCACCCCATCGAACGTTGGAAGAATTGGCAAAATGCGAACCGGGACATTCCCGCCGCCTCGGCGGCGGCGTCGAGAGTCACGGAACCGCTGAGGCGTCCGAAAATGATCTGGAGCGCGCGGTTCAGTTGCGGCGCGTGCGGATCCGGCTGACCCGGCTTTGGAAAGGCCGCCCGGGAGAGCAATCGGCGACTGTCGGGCGCCTGCTCCGACAAGATTCCGAGAATCTCGGTGAGCGCGGCAGCTTTTCGCCATCCCTCCGACTCCTGTAATCGCGCGAATGGGGTCATCACGAGATCGGGCTCGTCAAAAGCGACCCCGAAGCGCGCCGCTTCGATCAGCTGCGCGATCCCACGCAGATCGCGCGCACCGTCGGATCCGAAGCCCAATGATCGGGGATCAAAGTGCACGACGGTTGCCTCGGCTCGCCAAGGGGCTCCCCCTGGGTTCGAGCGCCAGAAATGAGGGACTCCCGCACCAATGAGGACGAGGTCGCCGTCACCAAACTCTTCGATCCGTTCGCCGACAAACCGGCAACCAGAGCCCCGATGAACGAGCGTCAACTCAACCGCCATGTGATGGTGCCAGATGGCATCAAACTCGGCTTGATGAATTTCGACAATTTCTACGGCTCGCTCCGCCTCCGATTCCACGCTCCGAGAACGGTTCATATTGTATTATATTGCTCAAATAGTGCCTGTTTTGCCAAAAATATTGCAATATACTAGCATCTACCCGCCCTCCTCGATCAAAAATTCAGACGGAAATTTTAACGGCACAAAAATGTTCACCTCGTGGTTCCAGCGAGCGCCGCCCGCTCGCTGCCGGAGTCCCTTCCCGATGCCCGCAATGTGCTGCGAGTGGAGGAATGGTTGGCGACTGTGATGAGCGCTGCTTGTCGCAGGATCGACGCTGACAAGTCAGGCTTGTAGGGGTAGCGTCCGTCCCATGATGCATGCCTTCAGATTGTCAGTGCTCTCGCTCGCCCTATTCTCCCCAAGCCCCGCCGCGGAGCCCTTCGTTCCCGAGCCGGCATTGCCCGGTGGCATCGTCCTCCCGCTCTACCCGCCAGATTCCCCGTTCCTGGATAAAGGGCGTATCCACGAGCCGGAGAAATACAATACGACCACCCCAAAAGCGGACCGGCTGCTGACGACCCTCAACATTCACAATCCCTCGATCGAGGTGCACCTTGTCGGCGAAACCGCATCGAACACCGGCGCAGCTGTCATCGTGGCTCCTGGCGGCGGTCACAAGATTCTCTGGGTCGGGCCGGAGGGATACGACACGGTCCCCTTCTTCGCCGATCAGGGCGTCTCCACCATCGTGCTGCGCAACCGCCTGCGCGTCGACGGCTACGAACCTACCACCGATGCCGTCCGCGATGCCTTCCAGGCGATCCGCCTCGTGCGCGAACGCGCGGGCGAGTGGCATCTCGACCCGGCCAAGATCGGGATCATCGGGTTCTCGGCCGGGGCGGAACTCGCCGCACCCGCCGCCCTTTTTTACAACGATTTCTCCGCCGGTGTCTCCGCACGTCCCGATTTCGTCGGCTTGGTCTATCCCGGCCCCACCCCGTTCGCCGACGGCGGAAGTCCTCCAATCCCGCCCGATGTGCCACCGGCCTTTATTGTCAGTGCGGGGTCGGGAGACAAAGTCCACGCTCTCTGGGCAACCGAGTATTTCACGGCAATGCTCGAACGGGGCGTGCCCAACTTGGAGATGCACATCTACGGAAACGGGGGTCACGGAGGATCGATCGGCCAGCGCGGCGGAATCCCGTTCGGCACCTGGCCGCAACGCTATCTCGAGTGGTTCCGCGATCTCGGCTTCCTCGGGGAACCGGGCGCCGAGACCCGAGCGGCCCGGGACGTCGCGGCCTTCGCCAAAAAGTAGTGCCGATTCCCGGGAACCTTTTTCGATCCCGTGGTTATCACTGGGCAGCGACGCGCTTGCCATGAGCCCGTCGCCCAAAGGATGACCGGCGACGAAGAAGCAGATCTGGAAGCCATCGAGCGGGTGCTCGCGGGCGAGCTGTCAGCGTTCGAGGAGCTAGTCATCCGCTACGAGAGACCCCTTCGCAGCATGATCCAGCACCTGACCGGAAACCACGAAACCACTCGCGACGTCGCCCAGGATGCGTTCGTGGCGGCCTTCCGCCACCTGGGGCGCTTCGACCCCTCCCGAAGTCTCTTTCCTACCTGGCTCTATGCGATCGCTCGCCACCGGTGTTTGAACCTACGACGGAAATCCCGGCGGGAGGTTGGTGAACCGATGACCGGCGCCGATGCCATGACCGAATCCCCGTCCGACGAAGCGATCCGGCGCGAGTCGTTCGCGCGCCTGGACGCCGCCCTCGATAGACTGCCGGAGCCCCTGCGCCGGGTGTTTGTCCTGGCCGAACTCGACGGACTTCCCTACGAGCAGATCGCCCAGCTGGAAGGGGTGCGGCCCGGCACCGTAAAGTCGAGGGTCAGCCGCGCGCGGGCCCGCCTGCGGGAGGGATTAGCCACTAACAGTACGCAAAAACTATGACTTCAGATCCCTACTCCGATTGGTTGGCGGCGCGGCGGAGCCAGGCGGTGGATGACCCCGCCTTCGTCGGCTCCGTGATGGGCGGCGTCGAGATGCAACGCGCCGAAGCCCGGCGGGCGACTTCCCGGCCACGATGGCTCCGCCTCTTTGATTGGACGGACACCCAGAGCGTTCGGCTCTGTCCGGTTGGGGCCACCCTATTCGGGGGAGCCATCCGCATCGCTATCGTCTTTCTGCTTTTCGCAATCGCATAACTCAAGCCATGGAAACCATCACAAATTCACGGAAGGCCGGGACGGCAGTCAACCTCTCTCTCCTCTTGGCAGGGCTCGGTCATATCTACTGCGGTGACCTCAGAAAAGGTCTCGCCTACATGGCCGTACTCGCTGTCCTTCCGGCGGTTCTGATCGCCGGGCTAGCTGCCGGCGCGACGCCAGGGTTCTATTGGGCCGTCTGTGCCGCGGCGCTCGGCGTCACGGTGACAGCCGCCGTCGGAGCTCACCGCCTGGCCCGGCGCACCCGACCCGACTACCGGATCAAAGAGTACAACCACTGGTCGGTCTATCTGCTGCTGCTGCTCACTGCCACGGGTGGCGCGATCGGTTACTCGCTTTTTATCCGCGACAACTTCGCCCAGGCCTTCGTCGTCCCCAACGCTTCGATGTTTCCGACGATCCAAGCGGGAGACCGTATCTTGGCGGAACGCAACGTCCATGACCGGCGCGATCCGGTTCTTGGCGAGCTGGTGATCTTTCGCGCCTTAGACGACCGGCTGAAAACCTATGTCAAACGGGTGGTGGGACTACCGGGCGAGACGCTTGCCCAGGTCGACGGGATCCTCACCATCGACGGTGTGCGCGTCACGGCTGTCCCGGATAGCGGGGACGGATCGGGCAAGACGATGATCGAATCACGGGGAGGTCGGGAGTACGCGACCTATGACGCCCAGCCGGGAGCGACCGGTGATTTTGGTCCGGTTACCGTCCCGGCCAATCACGTCTTCGTTCTCGGGGACAACCGGGACAGATCGGTCGATAGCCGGCACTTCGGAGCAGTTCCCATCGCGGCCTGCCGGGGGACGGCTCGCTATCTCTTCTGGTCGGGTTCCGATTGGTCGCGAATCGGGCGGTTGCGGTAACCTGCGCCGGCTACTCCCGGGCCGCGACCCAGTCTGGAAGGCATGGCTTGCCGTGCGGATCCCCACCACCGGTTTGCCGGGCTCCCAGTGCCCCCGCACGCGCGCCATCTGCTCGCCCGGAGGATCGAGGCGCCGGGCGTAGACGACGAGGACATCCGCGTCGGCGATCCCTTCGATCCCAGGAAGGTCGGTGGCCCTGTCGCCGACCCACGATCCGGTGACCGTGACGGACCGGGTCTCCGCGAGGTGCCCCTGGAGTATCTTCAGGCAATCTGCGGATGCGTATTCCTCGGCGCCGGAGATCAGGTGCAGCCGGAGCGGCAGCGGGTCTTCGGCGCGCGCCAGCGCGCAGGTGAAACAGGAGGCGACAACGGTGATAACTCGGGCGATCATGGACATTTCCATCAAGCCAACCATGAATACCTCCGTGTCGCTACGAACGTTGATATTCGCACTCTGTCCGGGGCTCGTCGCCTCCGGCCTCGAGTTGGAGGCGGTGCATCCCGGCCACGGCGCCACCGACGTTCCGGTCGGCGCGTCTATCCATCTGCGCTTCAGCGACGCCCTGGATCTGGCCACGCTCGAGAACCTTGTGCTCCACGAGGGAAAAAGCGAGTCCGAGATCGGGGTCTCCCGCGCCTCAGATCTGACCAATGCATCGATCACCTTGGTACCTGCGGACTTCCTGCAGCCGAGAACCCGCTACGAGATCCGGGGATCGGAGAGGGTGCATTCGAAGGAGGGCGTCCCGCTCGTGCCGTTCCGAGCGGCGTTTGTAACCGGGACGGCCGATGACTCGGCCGGTGACCGCCTGACCTTTGAGCCGTCAGTATTCGACACTTCCCGCTCGATGACGACGGTTAGCTTCGGTCCCGATGGCCGTCTCTATGCCGCGGATGCGTTCGGCCACCTCGTGGTGTGGGACGTCGGCGCCGAAGGCACTCCGACCGGGAGGTCGGTGCTCCTCGATGACCCGCGGGAAAGCCGTCAGTACATCGACTTAGAGTGGGATCCCTCGGCGTCGGCCGACCGTTTGGTGCTCTGGGTCAGCTATGCCGAGCGGGAGGCTCCGGAAGGGGATCGACACTATTTTACCGGGACGATCGCACGCCTCACCATCGGGCAAACGATCGCGGAGTCAGTTGTCGTGACGGGACTCCCGCACGGGCGCGAGCGGCAGGGCGGCTTCGAGACACTGCCACACCAGCCTAACGGTCTCGCCTTCAAGGACGGGATGCTCTACCAGTCGGTGGGATCCACGAGTAGCTCGGGCGGGACGGCGAATTGGGGGGTCGGAGAACAGGCTCTTTCGGCCTGTGTCCTGGAGATAGATTACCAGAAGATATCCCAGCCGCTCGACGTCTTCCCGGGCACCGGCTTCGATCCCTCTGCCGCAAGTTCACCCCTCCGGGTCTTCGCGACCGGCGTGCGGAACGCTCTGGAGATCGTGAGTCATTCGAACGGGCGACTGTATACGGCGGTCAACATCAACGACCGGAAAGGGCGGGCCGACGGCGTCCCCGACGACCCCACGATCCCCGGAGATCAGAACGCGTTGATCACGCAAACGACCCCGGATCACGAGAGTCTCTACATCCTGGAACGGGCCCGGCACTACGGCTTTCCCAACCCGTCCCGTGACCAGTTCGTCCTGGCCGGGGGCAATCCCACGGCGGAAGCCGATCCGTTCGAGATCGCGGATTATCCGGTGGGGACGATGCCGGAGCCTGGCTTTGCGCCCGACCTGATGTTTCCGGTCTGGCAGTACGGGGGCACGAGCCCCGATGGGATGATCGAATACCTACCGCGTGGAGCCCACCCGCTCTCCCATTCTCTCCTGTGTTGTTTCTACTCGGCAGGAGATATCGCGGTCCTTCGGCTCGCGGGCGACGGACGGCTTGCTGCGGTCGAAAAACTGCGTCATGCCGGAGGCAAGATCCCGCTGGCCGGCCCGCTCGATATCACCGCAGATCCCCGCACCGGCATCCTCTACATCGCGGATTTTGGCAAGCAGGCGAAATTTGGGGCCGACGGATCGATGGTCATGCTGCGACCGGCCCGTTTGCCCCGCTAGCGACTGCGGCTACGGAGGTTCCGAGCAGCGGCCGCGGCTCCGCCGAGGGCGACCGCCCCGTAGCCAATCGTCCAAGGGACCGAGCCGGTTTCCGCCCAGGCATACCACCC
This sequence comes from uncultured Verrucomicrobiales bacterium, assembly GCA_964556355.1. GTDB lineage: Bacteria > Verrucomicrobiota > Verrucomicrobiia > Verrucomicrobiales > DEV007 > CAZKYJ01. The sequence goes on from CAZKYJ010000097.1 coordinate 6,401, forward strand.
GCCGAGGGCGGCGACGGGTACGGCGAGCAGGGCGACGATGCCGATCGCTGGATGCCGCCGTCCGAAAAGGCCGAAGCCAATCGTGGCGAGGACGACAAGCGCGACGAGGAGGATGAGTGCTGTGGAGATATTCATGGCGAGGACATGCTCCCTCAGAACCGCCACCAAATCACATCGATGAAATCGGGTGTATCATCATTCAAATCGATGGTAAGCAGGAGCGACCAATGGCAGCAAGTGAGGGCTAGGCCAGCGGCTGCTCGGCGGCGAGTCGACCGAGAATCTCAAGTGCCCTTCGCGCCCGGTCGTCGAGGGGGAACCCGCAACTGATGCGAAAGCAGTGGCGCAGGCCGCAAGAGGCAGAAAAAAGGGTGCCTGGGACGACGCTGATCCGCCGGTCGAGCGCGGCGAGCGCGAAGACTTCGGAATCGAAGCCGGGCGGCATCTCGCACCACAGGACGAATCCGCCCGTGGGATCAGCCACCCGCAGCCCGGCGGGAAACGCGTCGATGAGCGCCTCGCGGATCTGGTGGGTCTGCTGCGCGAACGTGCGGCGAACCTTGCGCAGGTGGCGATCAACCCCTCCCGATTTGAGGTACTCGGCCAGCACCAGCTCCGAGGCGGTGGCGTTGGCCAGCGAATGGGTGTACTTCAGCCGCTTGATCCGGTGGTAACGCGACCCCGCGACGATCCAGCCGACGCGGAGGCCCGGGGCCAGCGCCTTCGAGTAGGAGCCACAGTGGATGACGGTGTCCCCGGGATCGAACGCTTTCAGCGCGCGGGGGCGTTCGGCGCCGAAGTGGAGATCGCCGTAGAGATCGTCTTCGATCAGGCTCACCCCGTGGGTGGCGGCCAGGGCGACGATCCGCTTCTTGTCGGAATCCGAAATGACGGCTCCGAGCGGGTTCTGGAAGTTGGGCTGGAGGACGCACGCCTTCACCGGGTGGCTGGCGAAGGCCTCGGCCATGGCATCGACGCTGACGCCGCCGCCCGCCCGGACGGGCAGCTCGATCACTTTGAGACCGAGTTCCTGCACCATGCTCAAGATACCGAAGTAGGTCGGCGACTCGACGGCAACGACATCGCCGGGTTCGCAGGTGGCGCGCAGGGCGAGCAGCACGGCATCGATGGCGCCGGATGTCGTCATGACATCGTCCGGAGCCACCGCGACTCCCGCCCCCAACAATCGTCTGGCGATCTGCACGCGAAGCTCGCGGCGACCGGGGGGCATCGAGTATTGGAAAGCACCCGCACCCGCCGCGCGGACGACCGATCCGAAAAGGGTCGCCAACCGGGCGGTCGGGAAGATCTCGTCGCACGGCACGGCGGCTCCGAAGGGAACGATCCCGGGCGCCGATGCCGCGTCCATGATTTTCTCGGTGATGCCTGCGCAGCTGACGTCGACGGGCTCACCGTTGCCCGGAAGGGGGCGCGGGAGCTGCTCGCGGGTCACGGGACGCGGGCGGACGTAATAACCGGAGCGCGACCGCGGTGCCACGATCCCCCGGTCCTCCAACAGGCTGTAGGCACCGAGAACGGTCGTGATGCTCACCCGCCAGTCCCGGCTCAAAACCCGGACGGAGGGAAGGCGGTCACCCGCGCGGAACGTCCCCGCCCCGATGAGCCCGGCGAGCCGGTCGGCGACATTCTGATAGATCGGTTCGGATGGCGAGGTGGTGGATTTCATGGCGTTACCCGACGATCGGCCCGCCGGCGATCCGCGAACAGACACAGTTGGCAGGTCTTTTCCAAGTACAGATCAATAAAAAAGTTCTGTACTGCATCACAATCGATTTCGCTGTATCTGTTTTTTCCTGCTCGATGGAGGATGGTGATCCACTATGAAAGCCCAATGCTACCACCACTCCACCCCGGCGACTCCGCATCCCGCCTCGCGCGTCTCGCGCATCGCGGACACCTGCAAACGCGCCCTTCGCGCCTATTGGAACGTGCCCTTTGGCTGTGCGCTGTTCGTCGCGAAGCCGAAGCGTTCGAACTGAAGACGACTAGGCGCTGGTGGCTCGCTTAAGCTCGTCGGCAAAGGCGCTCGCCCATTTCTCCTCGCCTTTTCCCGGGGGGAGACCGATGGCGACGACGAGGTCCGGGGGCGGCTCGACGAGCGGGCGGGTGAGGACGCGCGCGGAGTCGGAGAACCGGGTGGTCGCCGCCACGAGCGCGAGCCCGAGGCCGCCTTCCAAAGCCGTGGTCAGGCTCGTGATGCCGTCGTACTCTCCAGCGACCTTCGCGTTGATCTGTTGGCTCTTGAAGTAGCCGATGACACTCGCCCAGTACGACGGGTAGTCGGATCTGCAGTAGAGGAGGAGGCGCTCGCCGTCGAGGTCGGCCGGCGCGATCTCGCCCTTCGCCGCCACCGGATGAGATTCGCCCATGGCCACCCGCCAGCCGAGCTTCTCGAGCGGCATCCACCGCGCGGCCGGAATGAGGGCGTCCTCCAAAGTCACGACGAGGTCGAGCTGGCCCGCGGCCATCTGCGCGGCCATCTCGGCGGTGCTGAGGTCGAGCAGCTCGACGCGGACCTGCGGGTGCAACTGGTTGAAACACGCGAGCGCGGCACCGAGCAACCCACCGGCCAGGGACGGCGCGTAGCCGACGCGCAGGACGACGCCCTCGATCTCGCGGCGCATGCGCGCCACCGCCCGCTCGACCTCCGCTACGATCTTGCGCCCTTCCGCGGCGACGACTTCGCCGGCGTGGGTGAGCGCGACCGACTGGCTTCCGCGTTCGAGCAGGCGCCACCCGAGATCGTCTTCGAGGCTGCGCACCTGGCGGCTGAGCGCCGGTTGGGTCAGGTGGAGCTTGCGCGC
>CAZKYJ010000097.1:9235-10253 GCA_964556355.1 uncultured Verrucomicrobiales bacterium
AATCGTCCCCTCGTCCGCCACGGCAATGAAGTAGCGCAGCTGTCGGAGTTCCATCGCCCGACCCTATACCGAAAAGGCATCCTGAGCCAAACACCGCTGCATTGGCGCAGCGTTCGGCTCCGGTGCATCCTCGGTCACTATGAAAACAGACACCCATCCCACGATGACTCTCCGCCGCGCCAACGAGCGGTTCCACGGAACCCTCCCGTGGCTCGAGAGCTACCACACCTTCTCGTTCGGGGAGCACTACGACCCCGCCCACATGGGCTACCGGGCGCTCCGCGTCATCAACGACGACGTCGTCGCTCCCGGCCAGGGGTTCGGCATGCACCCGCACCGGCAGATGGAGATCTTCACCTACATCATCTCCGGCGAGCTCGCGCACCGCGATTCGATGGGCAACGGACGGACGATCAGCGCGGGCGAATTCCAGTACATGTCCGCCGGCACCGGCGTCCGCCACTCGGAGGTCAATCCGTCGGAGACCGAGGAAGTCCACCTCCTGCAGATCTGGCTCATGCCCAAGGAGAGCGGCGAGCCGCGCTACCGCGATTTCGATACGAAACCTCTGCGCACGCGCGACGGGCTCACCTTGCTCGCCTCGCCGGACGGCCGTGACGGCGCGATGGCCATCCGCCAGGACGCGGAGATCTCCATCGGCCACCTCGGCGCCGGCAAAACTCTGGAAATCGGAGATTCCGAAACCCTTCCCTACCGCTGGCTCCACGTCATCAGCGGCGAGGTCGCCGCCGGTGGCGAAATCCTCGGACCGGGCGACGCCGCCTCGTTCGAGGGCGCGGCCACGGTCGGGGCCAATGCCGAATCAGAGTTCCTGCTCTTCACCCTATCCTAACCCAACCATCCATTCGGCGGACAGATCCATGAAAGCTATTCCCGTTATCGCAGGGGCCGTCCTCGGTCTCCTCTTCGTCATCTTCGGCCTCAACCATTCCCTCAACTTCATCGCCATGCCGGCGCCCGAGGAGGGCTCGCCACCGCCGCTCTTCTTCGGGGCGAT
>CAZKYJ010000098.1:0-10207 GCA_964556355.1 uncultured Verrucomicrobiales bacterium
GCCCTGGCGCGCCAGCGCCTCGATGCCGCCGCGCGCAGGCAGCTCGACCGCCAAGGGGACCGGCTGGCCGCCGCGGGCAACCTTCTGCGCACCCTCGATCCCCAGGCCATTCTCGGTCGGGGGTTCTCCATGACCTTCGGGGCGGACGGCAGGCCTCTGACCGATGCGAAAGCCGTGGCACCGGGCGACCGGCTCACCACGCGGCTCAGCATCGGGAGCGTGTCGAGCACCGCCGATCCCCCGCAGCCCCGCGAAAAGGAAGCCCCCGTCCCCAAAAAGAAAGCCCGGGCTCGGAAGAATCCGAACCCGGGCTCTGAAAGGTAGCATTCGGTGGGCGAGCCCGCCGATGCGGGAACCTAGTTGCTGCTGCCGCCGCCCGTCCCTTCGACGTCGAGGACTTCGGGGATGGTCACCGAGGTGAACAGGTTCTTACCACCGGTGCCGAGCGGTTTGAGGCTGGACGAGCCGGAGGGGTTGCTCGTCTTGTAGGTGGTGACGCTGCCATCGTTGGTCGCGATGATCACCTTGCCGCCGCTCCAGGTACGGCCTTTGACCGAGGTGCCGGCGAGCGAACCGTCCCAAGTCGGATCCGGCGACGCCGTGGTGGCCGCCTCGAACAGGATCGGGAAGTTCCCGCCTGCGGAGTCACCGAGCCCGCCAACCATCATCCAATGGTTCTCGTTCTGCTTGACGGCATCGGCGTAGGATGGCGCATCACCAAGATAGCCGTCCGGCTGGCCGACGGCCGAGTTCGGGCATCCGAAAATGTCCTCCTTGTCGACGACCTGCTCCTTGACCAGCTCACGAAACGCCTCATTGGCGGTGGCGCCACTCGGGTAGCTGCTGCTGTTGTCAGTCGCGTAGAGCTTGAGCGCCAAGAAGATCTGGCGGACGTTGTTCGTGCCCTTCACGATGTTTCCTTGTTCCTGAATCTTCGAGAAGACCGGAACGGCGAGGCTCGCCAAGATCGCGATAATCGTAATCACGACGAGCAATTCGATAAGGGTGAACCCCTTATTTAGTTTCTTTTTCATTCTAATGCGGGTGTTTTTTACTGTTTTTTGTTATTATTTTATTAGTTCAACAAATGCCACCCGCACCGCTGATAAAGTGATTCGGGGGGCGACTCATTATAGCGTGAATTCAACACGCCAGCAAACAGCCATTCGAGTCTGCACCTCGCTCACGCTGAGATGGGTAGACGCAACGAGGCCCGGGCACCCCCCAGCGCCCGGGCCTCGTCTCTGCACCAATCAAAAGCAGTCTTCCCGCATTCAGGAAGAAAAGAGTCGCACCATTTTGTCCGTCGCCTCGAGGAGGTTGGCATTGGCGAAAATCGCACACCCGTTCACCAGCACGATTCCCACGAGGAGGGAGAACAGGATCAGCTTGGCCGGGGTACGGTAGTTCAGGGCGACCGGCTGCCCCGTCTCGGCGACGCGCCCGGCGAGAGCCGTCCCAGGTTCCATCTCCAGCGCCTTCTCCGGGTTCTTCAGCCAGCGCGTCAGCAAGAAAATGCTGACCAGCGAACTAAAATTGAGGACAATGACGAGCCCGGTAAGAACTTTGGTGTAGAACAGAAACGAATCGATTGGGGTGCTCATATTTCCTTAAAAATATGGTAATTATAATCCAATTGTTTTGGAAAGCAAGAATATTTTTAGGAATCACCGGATTCTCTGCGATTGGTGGTCTCGAAGAAAATCGTTCTTGAGTTTTGCCTCGCCGTTGCGCACACTCCCGCACCATGACCGAAATCGAAGTCCTTCTGAACCGGCGCTACCTCTCGGACGAAGCTGGGGTGAGCAGCGAGACCCGGGCGATGCTGGCGGGCGAGCAGTTCTGCGAGATTATCGAATTTGATCGCGATACCGTCATTATCGAGGAAGGCACGCCCCAAGTCGATCTTTACTACACGCTTGAGGGCCTCTTCCACGCGTCCAGCGTGCGGAACCCTCGGTCGACCCACCGCCTGCTCGGAAGGATTCAGCCGGCGGAGTTTATCGGGGAAGTGTCCGTGGTCGAAGGATCGAACGACGCGAGCGCCACGGTCAAAGCGATGCAGCATGCGAGGGCGTTGCGGATGCCCCGGGAATCATTCGACCTCATGTGCGAGCAGCATCCTGTGAATGCCCTCGAGCTGCTCAAAGTGATTACGAAGCAGCTCGCCGCCCGGCTCCGCAAGGCCAACGAAGGGTGATCACCCCGTTGCCCGCGCCCGTCCATTCAGTCCCACTCGTAGACCGAATAGGCGGTCTCAGCGGCGCGGATTAGCCGGTTGCTGGCTTTGCGGACCCGCCGGGTCAACAGGAGCGAGACCCACCGGAGGATCGCGACACCGGCTCTGGGCGACTCTTCCAAGAAGCGTTCGAAGGCCGGCTTTTTGATCCCCCAAACGTAGGCCGGTCCCGCCTTGTCCCCCGTGACCGTCGCGCTCGCCGTGAGGGGATCGATCACGTTCATCTCGCCGACCGTTTCCCCCGGCTGGATCTCCCCGAGGTCGACGACACTGAACGGCGAGCGGATGCTGACCCGCAGCTTTCCGGCGATGAGAACGTAGAGGGAGTCCTGGTCGTGCCCTTGTTTGACGAGGACTTCGCCCGGCTCGAGCGACCTGAACGTTCCCCGGGCGCCGAGCGCGGCCCGCTCTTCTGGCAGCAGTTCTGCAAGGAACCCTCCTTCGGTGGGAAGCTCGCCGGGTGGAGGCGCGGTGACGTCTGCAGAATCCGGGCGCTGCTCATCATTTCTTTTCCGATCGAGATCCACATGAAAGTCATCCCTCCGCCATTGGTGTTACACAAGCGGTTTTTCTTCGGGCGTTCTGAACGATTGACAGGAACAGTCAGATGGGCACACACTGGTCGCGCTCTCCCCTTCGTTCATGGATCAACCCTTCCTCGACCAGCTCGCCCCCGCCGACCGGGCGAACCTGCGGGCGCGGCTTGTCGTCTCCACGGCGTCCGAGGGAGCATTCCTCCTCGAACAGGGGGATCGCCGAGGAACTCTCCGCGTCATCCTCAAGGGAGCGGCAAAAGTCGTCCGGGCGATGCCGGGCACCTCCCCCGGAATCGTCTTGACCTACCTCGTTGAGGGGGATGTCTTCGGAGAGATTTCGTTCCTCGATGGGGCGACAGCCAGCGCTTCGGTCGTGGCCGAGGGGGGAAGCTGTGAAATTGGGGAACTCGGGCACGGCGATTTGGAAAAGGTGATGGCGGAAGATCCGGGGCTGGCAGGCGCCATCTACCGGGCGCTCGCCACGACACTCGCCACGAGGCTCCGCGAGACCTCGGCGCGGGTCAGGAGCGACGCCACCCACGTCCCGAAACCGGGCGACTCCGCCCCCCCCCTCCAATCCTCCGCCACGGACAACGGAGCGGAGCCCGTCGAGAGCCAGTTTCGCCAACGGCTCGCCACCTTGGCGGACCGGTTCCGCCGTGCCCGTTCGGCCGGTGCCAGCCCCGAGGAGATCGACGCGCTACCCATCGCCCTCTCAACATTCGTCCGCTGGGCCTGGGAGGCCCAGGCGCTGGCTCCCCCGGCCGACGAGATCCTTTTCCGCGAAATATTCCCCGCCCTGGTCGAGAGCCCGACCGTGGCGAGCATCCTGATGGCCGCCACGGCCGGCCGGTCGGAATCCGAGCGGTTCTCGCTACTCCTCGACGAGGTGCCCGGGGGCGACAGCCTCCTCCAGCGCACGATGGATTCCTGGTTTTTGAACCTCCCGACGGCGGTGGCGGCGCGGGCGGCCACCGCCGCGATCAGGCACGAGCTCCTGCATGCGGCCACCACACGTCCGCGGGGTCCCGACGAGCCGTTCTTCCGGGTCGCCCGCCTCGGTGCCACCCACCGCTGCGAGACCTTGGGGATCCTGCGATCGACAGAAACATCCCACACCCCGCTCCGCGTCACCATCCTGGACGGGAGTTCCAAGGCGCTCATGGCGGTGGCGGCAGCGGTCGAAAGGACGGCCCACGCCGACGCCGTGTCGTTCGTCCAGGCTTGGCCGTTTGCGCGGGGTTCGGGCGCGGGCACCCGCCTGCTACCCCAGCACGCGATGGTGGTTTGCGGTGGCGGCGAAAACTGTGACGACGCGGCGTTCGTCGAAGGACTGCGCTGGATCCGGCAGCAGCTGCGCCCCGGGGGCGTATTCTATTTGAGCCACCTGGCTGACGGGCGCGAAGACGCCGCCATCTTCGAGAATCTCCTCGACTGGCCGATCGTGGGGCGCTCACCGGAAGAGGTCGCCGGTCACCTGCGCGAGGCCGGCTTCGAGCGCACCAAGATCACCCGCATCGATCTGCGTACCGAGGGCTGTTCGCTCTTCTCGGCCAAAGTCTAGTGGGGGGCGCCCCCGCTACTGACCAACGCTGGAGTTCGGGGCAGCGCACTCGGGCAGCGCGAAGTTTTCAAACATGCTGCAGTCGGGGCCGATCGGCAGGGATGGGATCACCGAGGGCGTCGGGACCACGACCGTGGTGCTGGTATCCACGACGACCGGCTGAGCTCCCGGTTGCACCACCACCGGCGACGGAGTGCGCGCCACGCTCGGCCCCGAGCTGGCCGGCTCCGGAGCGGACATGATCTCCTGCATCACCGGAACTTCCTCCACCCGCGGTGCCATCGCCAGGCGCATGTCTCGCGTCCCGGACGAGCTGGAGTCCTGGCCGCGCCGGGCGATCCCTTCAATCTTGAGGGCCGAGGCGACGATGAGCGAACCGTTCTCCTTTTCTTGGCTCTGTTCTTGGATCTCGTTCAGGATCTTGTCCCAGTTGCTAAGGCCCTCGGGCGACATGGCCACGAGCCCCGAGGTCGAGACGAGACGGCTGAGGTCGAAAGTCATGATGGCGGGGAGAGTTCGGGTGTCCGGAGAGAACGCGACCATCTCGCCCGGGCCCAGCTTGATCTTATCGCGGGGATTCGAGTTGAGCCAGAGGCTCAGCCCCCCCTCCAAGACGAACGTCTTAACGATCCCGGGGCTCCCCGGGGAAAACTCGCACATCACGGTCGTGCCCGTGATAGCAGCGGTCACGGCCGCCGTCCTGATCTGGGTGCGGCCACGGAAACTCGGCTGGTCGACGAGGATCGTCCCGGACTGGAGGTCGATGTCGCGGGCGCCCTGCTGAAAGTTGAAGAGGGTGTTCGAACCGAGCCGGACGATGGCGTCGTTGTGGAAGGTCAGCTCGGCACGTGACTTGGAGCCGGTACGCACCGCGGTGTCACCCTCGACGACAGCGCCCACGGCCGCATCCTCATCGCCCTGTTGGAAGAGGAGCCGCACCTGGTTGAGAATCCGGGTGACGGAAGCACGGTCGAAGGTGGGAGCGGCAACCGCCGCCGGTGGAATCAGCGCCAGCGACGACATCGCGAGGCAGAGAGAGAGTGACGTTGCGGTTTTCATGGGTGCTGGGGATCGGGGTGCATTCGCAGGCTCAGAACTTCATCGTGACCGAGAGGCTGCCGCCCACGGTGCCGACGTCGTAGTCCGCACCGTCCAGGTCAGAGTCGTTGGTTGAGTAGCCCCCCGTGAGCGAGAGCTCCACCCACTCGGCCGGTTTGAGGGTCACTCCAGCGCCCACATACTGGTTGATATCGGCACGGCCGACCTCGGTGAAATCAAGGTAGGAAAACCGGTAGGACACGTCGAACTCCAGGATCTCAAGCGGCCGGTAAATATAGCCAGCTTGCCCCGAATACTCGTGGCGGCGGGCGGTGTCCGGTCCGCCGGAGAGGCTGAAGTCTGCCAGCGCGGAAACGTAGGCGCTCTGGTTCGGGCCGAGGCGGACGGGAACGAAAACCCCCGCGATTATGCTGTGGTTCCGATAGAACTCGTCGAAGTCCCGATCGGTCAGGCGCCGGTAGGTGTAGGAGCCGAAGATCGAGATGTCGTAAAAATCCCGGAAAATGTTGATGAGGCCGGCATCGGTGCGCAGCGAGTCGAAACTGAGATCGCTCCGGTCGTCGTACTGGTAGGTCTTGTAGCGGGCGGAGAGTTCGGCGAACAGATTGCCGGAAACCCTCGGGAGATAGGTGACCCCGGCCTCGGCGGTGAAGTAGACGTCGTCGTCGATCAGGTCCGCCGCCTCTTCCAGCGCCGCGTTGTCGGTGAAGAAGACCCCCGCTGATCCGAAGAGCGTCCACGGCTCGTAGGTCGATTGCGGCACGAGGAGGAGCTGCTCCCCGAGGTCGCTGTCGCCCGGGCTCGGCGGCGCGTGCAGCTCCCGGTTTGCCCGGTCGGAAGCATTGAGCACCCGCTCGGCGATGTCGACACCACTATCGGCGCTACCGGGAGATGCCCGGTCCACCCCAACGCTCGCGCTCGCGGGATCGATCTGAGCGATGGCTGCGGCATTTCCGCCGCAGATCACGACTGCCGCCAATAGCACTAGTTGGGTGTTCCTCATAATGGTGGGTGATTCCTGCGTCGGATCCGACAACGTAAGCAGAGTAAATTTCGAGCGTTCTGTCAACCAAAACAAAGGATCTTAGAGCTTTCCTTTGCTGGCGAAATGGGGTAAAACCTCGTTCGAGATGAAGTTTCAAATCCCCAAGTCCCGGGCGCTGCTTCTCCTCGCCCTCGGGGCGCCAACCGCCCTCGTTTTTTACGCGGGCTGGAGCCACGTAGCCCCCCTGAAAGACCTCCAAGTCTTCTCGCGGGATTTGGTCGCTCAGGTGGGTCGCCAGGCACTGCCCGATCCCGATATCCTCTTTATCGGGATCGACGACATCTCGCTGGAGATCCACAACGAGGCCCCCGAGGATCTCGCCCAATCGCCGGTCTTGCAGAGCATGGCAAAGACGCGCTACCCGTGGAATCGCGGGGTGCATGCGGCGCTCATCGAGCGGCTGGCGGGTGCCGGGGCCAAAGCGATTATCTTCGATGTCGTTTTCGATAAACCGAATCCCGACGACCAGGAAGGTGACGAGGAACTGCGGGAGGCTATCGAGCGGCACCAGGACAAAGTGGTACTCGGGGCGAAGCTGGATATCCCGGATCCCAACCTCACCCAGAGCCACGCCATGATCACGATCCCGGATTCTTTCCTGCCGTGGGACGAACTGCCGGGCGATTTCGGGTTCGTCAATTTTTTCCCGCTCGACGATAGCAACATCCGGAGTGGCACCTACCGACTATCCCTTTCCGACTTGGGTGGCAACACCTACGAAACGGACGAAGTCTACCTCTCCCTGGTCGCCGCCGGACTCTCGAAGGTCGGCATGGAGATCCCGGATACCCGGGATCCGATCTACTTTCGCTTCCCCCGCTATCCCCAGTCGGCCTACGTTCCGATCCGCTACTACGAGGTGCTCTGGCCGTCGCTCTGGGAAACGAATTTTGGGGGCGGCGAGGTCTTCCGGGACAAGATCATCGTCGTTGGCGCTCTGAGCCAGATCCTCCAAGATACCGTCGAGACCCCCAAGGGTCTCATCCCGGGACCTCTCGCCCATGTGTGTTTCGCCGCTGCCGTGAAGAACGGGGAGATCTACGAGCTCGCCTCGCCCCGCACCAGCGGGATCGCCATCCTCCTCGCCCCCCTCCTCGCCTGCCTCATCGCCTACTTCATCCGCCAGCCGGTGCTCCAGCTCATCGGGCTCCTCGCGGCGATCGTCGCCATCTTCTGCGGCGCCACCTGGCTCTACTCGAGTGCCGATTTCCTTCTGCCTCCGGGCGTCCCCATCGTCTCCCTCTTCTTTACCGGCCTGTGGATTTTTGGAACGGATTTCGCCATCGAGCGCTTCCAGAAGCGCCGGGTGCGCCGGCTGCTGGAGCGCTGCGTTTCCAAAGACATCGTCGGCACGCTGCTCAACCAGTCCGAGGAAATGTCGCTCGCCCTCGGGGGCGCCTACAAGCAGGGCACCATCCTCTTCACCGACCTGCGCAGCTTCACCTCCACCACCGAGGGCATGGATCCCATCGAGCTGGTCACCCAGTTGAACGAGTACCTCACCGAGATGGTCACCGCCGTCTTCAACAACCAAGGAACCCTCGACAAATTCATCGGCGATGCCGTGATGGCGGTCTGGGGCACCGTGCGCACGAACGGCCCGCAGGCCGACTGCATCAACGCCGTCAAGGCCGCCCTGGAGATGCAGGAGAGGCTCGCCGCGCTCAACGCGCGCTGGGAATCCGAAGGACGCGTGACGTTCAAATTCGGCGCCGGCATCAACCACGGGAAGATCGTCTGCGGCCACATGGGATCGAAGGAGAAGAGCGAGTTCACCGTCATCGGAGACGCCGTCAACGTGGCCGCCCGCTTCGAGTCGATCACCAAAGAGCTGGGCGTCTCCCTGGCCATCGGCGAACAGGTCGCGGAGTACGTCGACGAGGAGTTCGGCACGGTACGCCTCGGCGAGATCCCGCTGAAGGGGAAGTCGCAGCCCCTCCCGATCTACACCCTGAAAAAGCTCGCGCCCCCGCCGAAAGAGGAGGTCGTCGAAGAGGCGGCCACGACCTGAAGCCCCCCCTTTACTCCGCCGCGGCTTTGACCCTGTCCCAGACCGCGTTGTACTTCTGGTTGTCTTCGCCGAGGTCGTCGATCATCTCGCTCTTCTGCCGGCGCTCACCTTCGAGGAAGAGGACGTCGTTCTCCTTGAACTCCTCGCTCACGAGTTCGTAGGCGGCGGAGTTCGGCCCGAGGTAGTAGATCCACTCCATGTTCTCGGCGCAGACCGCGGGCTCGTGGAGGAAGTTGATGAACGCGTGGGCGAGGTCGGCATTGGGTGCATCGTGGGGGATAACGAGATCGTCGCAGGCGATCGACGTCCCCTCTTTCGGGACGAAGACGGTAACCGCCTCGTTCTCCTCCTGCGCCTGGAAGAGGTCGCCGGCATAGCCTTGGACGAGGAGGAATTCCTCGGAGGCGAGGCCGGCGTTGAACTGCTCGCTCTCGAACTTGGCGATGTTCTTCTTCCATTGGATCACGACCTCGCCGGCCTCGTCGATCTGGGCGGCATCGCGGGTGTTCAGGCTGTAGCCGAGGAACTTGAGGGCGGCGCCCAAGGTTTCGCGCACGTCGTTGAGCAGCGTGATCTGTCCCTTGAGATCGGGGTTGTCAAAAACCGCCCAGCTCTGCGAAGACGCGTCGACTTTTCCGTCGATGTAGCCGACGCCGGTGGGCGCAAGCATGTAGGGGACGCTCCATTTCATTTCTTTGTCGAAAGCGAGGTCGGCGAGATACCCCTGGTCGACATGGGCGAGGTTCGGGATCTTCGAGTGGTCGAGTGGCTGGAGCATGCCCTCCTTCTCGAGGATCTTCACCATGTAGCTGCTGGGGACAAGGATGTCGTAGCCGGTGGCGCCCGCCTTCAGCTTGGCGAGCATGGCCTCGTTGGCGTCGAAGGTATCGATGACCACCCGGCAGTTGTGCTCCTCTTCGAACCGCGGGACGAGGTCGGGGTTGATGTAGTCCGCCCAGGTGTAGACGTGGAGCTTCGGCACCTCGGGCGATCGCTCGCCGCAGCCGGTGAGGAGGATGCATCCTGACAGGACGAGAAGAGATTTGGTGGTCGGTTTCATGGCGGGCTAGCTGGATGGGTTGGGCCGTCTGGTGGCCAGCCGTTGGCTGCACCAAACCGAGATGAATGTCAAGACGAGGAGCAGCGTGGAAAGCGCGTTGATGATGGGGACCTCGCGGGATTTCCGCATCATGCTGTAGACGTGGACGGGAAGCGTTGTCGAGCCGGGACCCGCGACGAAGAAGGTGATGACGAAGTCGTCGATGGAAAGGGTGAAAGCGAGCAGCCCTCCGGCCACGATCCCCGGGGCGAGCAGCGGGATGATGATCCGGGCGACGACGGCCCAGCGCCCCGCCCCGAGGTCCCGCGCGGCATCGACGAGCGACGCGTCGAAGTCCTGCAAGCGCGCCAGCACGGCCAGCGCCACGTAGCTGATGCAAAACGTGATGTGGGCGAGGGTGATGGTGCCCATCCCGAGATCCGCTCCCACCGCGACGAAAAAAATGAGCAGGCTGATGCCCATGAGGATATCGGGCACGACGAGCGGCAGGTAGACGAGCCCCACGTGCGCCTGCTGCAGCTTCGTCCGATGGAAATGGAGGGCCCAGGCCGAAAGCGTCCCGAGGACCATCGCCGCGAGGCTGGCGACCGCCGCCACCCCTAGCGAGCGGCGCAGCGCCTCCCAGACCTCGCGGTTCTCGAAGAGGAGCCCGTACCACTTCCAGGTGAACCCTTTCCATTCCGAGCCGTAAAG
>CAZKYJ010000099.1:0-10200 GCA_964556355.1 uncultured Verrucomicrobiales bacterium
ATACCTACTGTCTGATCGGCGCCGTCGGCCACGACTTTTACGAGGGCACTCGCGAGGGGGCCAAGGGCTTCCCCCGTTTCACCGACCCGCGCCTGCGTGACGAGTCCCGCTACGGTGAGTACTTGCGCATGGCCACCGAGAAGTCGTTGGAGCGCGTCGGCGTTGAGCGCTTCGATCTCCTCCTGCTGCACAACCCCGACTACACCGGCTACACCAGCCCGGCGGTCTGGGCGGGGATGCGCGCGCTGCGCGAGGCGGGACTCACCGACAAGCTCGGCATCGCACCCGGGCCGGCTAACGGGTTCACCCTCGACCTCATCCATTGTTTCGAGAGGTTCGGCGACGATATCGACTGGGCCATGGTCATCCTCAACCCGTTCGAGCCCTGGCCGGGTGGTCTCTGCCTGCAGGCGGCGGAGAAGCATGGGGTCAAAGTGATCACCCGCGTGGTCGACTACGGCGGCATTTTCCACGACGACGTCAAGCCTGGGCACACCTTCGCCCAGACGGACCACCGGCTCTTCCGGCCGGGCGGATGGGTGGAGGAAGGCGTTGAGAAGCTGGAGAAAATCCGCCCCATCGCCGAGAAGCACGGGCTCAGCATGCTGCAGTTCGCCTGCGCCTGGGATCTCGCGCAGCCCGCGGTGGCCTGCGTCGTCCCCACGCTCATCCAGGAGGTGGGCGAGAGCGCCACCCCGATCACCGAGAAAATCGACCAGCTCGCCGCCCTCAACGGCACCTCCGACAAGTTCACGGAGGACGACCTCGCCCTCGTCAGCGAGATCGGCAACAACAAGGGCTGCATGGCGCTCAAAGGGGGCACCAGACAGTTTCAGGGGCCGGCCAGCGCCGACCAGTGGCCGATTACCCCCGAGCTCGAAGATGTGGCCAAGCGCTGGGGGCTCCAGCCCGATCGCGACCTCTATTCATCCCACGACCCGCGGGACATGCGCGAGAAGGGGATGGCGATGCGCGGAGTTCCCCAGCTCACCGACCGCCGCCTTTTCGTCCAGCTGCACGTTTTCACCGGAGCGTCCGCCGGCGATGCCGAAGCGGCCATCGCCGCCGTCGAGGGCTCCGGCCTGGCTTCCGTCGTGTATGCGGACGTCAATGACCCGCGAGGCCTCGCCGTCCTCGTGCTCGATGAGAACCCCGAAACCTTCGCGGGTTCCGCGCGCAACCTCCTGGCGGGAGAGCCATTCGCGTCGCTGACGCCGCTGCCCGAGTTCACCATGAGCGGGCGCACCTACGGTTTCGGGCGCGAGCCCGATGTGAACCACTGGCTCCTCAAGCGCCCGATCGAGCACGCCACCAATCCCGACTGGCCATGGGCCATCTGGTACCCGCTCCGCCGGAAGGGCGCGTTCTACGCCAAGACCAAAGCCGAGCAATCAGAGATCCTCCGCGAGCACGGCGCCATCGGGTTCCGTTATGGCGGCGCCGGCTACGCCGGAGACATCCGCCTCGCCTGCTTCGGCATGGACCGGGACGACAACGAGTTCGTCCTCGGCATCATGGGCCCCCGCCTCGAGTGGCTTTCGAAGCTCGTCGAGGACATGCGCCCGACCGTCCAGACCTCGCAATACATGGACAAGCTTGGCCCGTTCTTCGTCGGGAAGACACTCTTCCAAACCGCCGGGAAAGGGCTGAGTGGTGGGTAGCGGTGCGCACGCCCACCTGCGTTGGGCGCTCGTGGCGTTCCTGCAATCAGGCCGGGAAATGTCGTAGCGGGATTTTGCTGGTTCCTTTGCGACGTGGCCTGCGACGAGCAGGGATGGCGGGCGCTTCGCCGGGGCCACCGTCTACGGGGCCGGAGCCCGCCAATGCCCTGCTACCGCTACCGCGTGCCCCGCTCCGCCGTCCGCGCCAAGAGTTCTCTGGCCATGGACGGCGACGTTTCTGGATACACCGAGAGGAGGCGCGCCAACAACCCGGTGACGTGGGGCGCGGCGTAGCTGCTGCCGGTCTGCTTCTTCCCGCCTCCGCCGAGCCAGGGGACCTCGATGCCGCAGCCCCGCGCCGCGAAAGCCACCATGGCATCGGGTTCGAAGTAGTGCTGCTCGGGCGGGCAGTCGCGGAAATCGACGGCGATGACCGAGGTGAAATGTGCCGGCCACTCGGGGAGTGCAGCACCGGCATTGCTGCACGCGGCCACCACGTGGTGGCCGCGCAAGAACGCTTCGTCGACCCAAGATTTGAAGGGGAGCACAAAGCGGGCGTCGCCGCGGCAGCCGAAGCTGCAGTTGAGGATGTGGTAGCCCCTGGCCAAGGCGTGGCGCACGCCCGCAGAGATGATGGCCGTGCGGGAAGTCAGCCCGCCGCCGAGGACGCGGAAACTACCGATCGTCGCCAGGGGGGCGGTTTGCCGGATGATTGAGGCGACGGCGGTGCCATGTCCGAAGAGATCGATCCCTCCGCCGTCTTCCGCGGCGATGGAACCGTCCTCCGCCGTGGTGATGCAGAGATCGTCGGCCAGTTCCATGCCGCCGAGCCTCGGGTGAGCCGTTTCGATCCCGGAGTCGAGTACGGCGATCCGGACGCCGCTGCCATCGCCCGATTCGAGGGCGCGGGCGGCGTCGTCCGGCGTGATCCATGGGCCGGCCGGGATCATGGGAGCTCGAGGACGCGGGAGAGGATTTCGTGTTCGATGACCATGCGGAGCGCCTCCCCGGCCTGTGCCAGCGAGGTGATCGCCGCGCGATCAAAGGGCGGGGGAGTAGGGGCCGCGGGCGAATCGATGAGCTTGACGGCACTGAGGACGCCGCGGATGCGTCCGCCGTAGTAGAGGGGCACCACGAGCATCGACGCCGTGGTGCGCCCGACCGCCGAGTCGACCGTCGGCACGTGTTCGGCATTGCGGAAGACCTCCTCCTCGCAGAGCGTCTGCTCCGCCCGGTAGGCCAGCGAGATGAGCCCGTGATCGAGGCTGTGGCGGTAGCAACCGACGAGGAGCTCGGGGTGCGGGCCGGAGTTGAAAACGGGGATGAGCTCAGCGTCGGAGGCGTCGGCGACCCAGATCGTTCCCTCATCGGCACCCGTCGAGGCGACACCGTTCGAAAATACCGTTTGCGCAGCGGCCCCCGGCCAGCCGTCCAGGCTGCGGATGCGGGCGGCCAGGTCGCCGCACAGTTTCCAAGCGCGCGCGCCGGCTTCGTCCAGGCCGGCGCTGGCGGCTTGTTCGGTCGAGTAATCTCCAAGCATCCGATCACCCTAAACCAGATCCTTCGCCCGTTCGCCTAGGATGCGAAAACGGCCGCAGCGGGGATGAGGATCTTCTCGCCGGGTTTGATCTGTCCCCCGGAAGGGATCCCGTTGATCCGCCGCAGTATGTCGGGCGACGTGTCAAAAATACTTGCGATCGATTCGACGGTGTCGCCCGCAATCACGTCGTAGCCGAGGTAATCGGCCGCCCCGAGATCCTCCAGCGCACTCTCCGGGGCGGCAACCCGGCGGTCGGAGTTGTGGCCAAACGCGTGTCCGAGCTGGGGCTTGGCCGAGGCCACACTGCCTGCCGCGCCAGGTATCTGCAGCTGCTGACCGACGGCGATCTGGTTCGGATCGGCCAGTCCGTTGGCCGCTTGAATGGCCGCCGGCGTCGTGCCGTAGCGGCGGGCGATCCGGGAGAGTGACTCGCCTCGTCCGACCGTATGGGTTCCCGCCGATGCCGACTGCGCCGGTGCGGAGTTCGCCGTGTCCGAGGTCACCGCCGATCCGTAGGCCGAGGGGATGCGGATCTCCTGGCCCGCCCAGATGAGCGTGGGATCGGCGATCCCATTCATGGCCTGGATATCGCGGGGCTCCACCCCATGGCGACGGGCGATGCTGTAGAGTGTCTCGCCCGGCTGGATCTCGTAGACGGAAACGGCCGATCCGACCGGGACTGCTGTCGAGGCGGGCCGGGGAGCGGCCGACGGGGCAGGCTCGCCAGCACCGCCTACCCGGAGAGACTGTCCGATGGAGAGGCGATTGGGATCGGCGAGCTGGTTCGCTTTGGCCAGTGCTGCCGTCGTGGTGCCGTAGCGTTTGGCAATTCTGGAGAGCGTTTCTCCCTTGGCCACCCGGTGGACGGCCGCATCCGAACCTTGCACCTCAGGCGAAACGATCCGGTAGTCGGTTGAAGAACCACCGGCCGCCGACGTCTGATCCCGGGAGCCGACGCGTTGCTCCAGAGCATTGACCCGCTGCTGCAAGCGTGACTGTTCCATCCGAAGCCGGGCCACCTCGTAGCTGAGGTCGCCATCATCTTGGGAAAATACCTTTGCCGGAACGACAAAAGTTGCTACAGATATCAGGAAAATTGAGGATACCTTAGCATTCATAATCGTGTAAATTTAAGTAATCCGTGGCTAAAAGGCAATCAAAACGTTCGATTCGAACGAAGTTTTTAGAAAATGGGCGCGCTATCGGCCGCCATTGTAGGCGCCTTTTGCTCGGGTTTCTCCGCTTTGCCACCTGTGTATTGGCACTGGCGCTGCTCATGGTTTCGGTGTGGAAGCTTTTTTTCTCCCGGACGGATCTCGTCACTGAGGGATTGGAACCCGAGGGGCCGGGTGAAGTGCAGGTCGTTCCGGCGATCGTGATCGATGCCGGGCACGGGGGGGTGGATGGCGGAACGGTGGCCAACGGTCACGTGGAGCGCGATCTGACCCTGCCCATTGCGCGGAAGCTTGCGGCGACCCTCGAAGCCCGAGGCCACGCGGTTCGAATGACCCGCACCCTCGACGTGGACATGTCTTTGGAGTCTCGGAGCGCCTTCGCGAACAACGGGGATACCAAAGTATTTGTCAGCGTCCACGTCAATGCAGGACCGGCGAGCGTCCATGGGATCGAGACGTTCTATTCGTCCCCGAAGGCGCTGGCGGCGGCGGCTGCGGGGAGGGCGTCATTCTACGTCAAGCCGGGAGCGCACTTCGAGGACTCGCGGGGCGAGGAGCTGGCCGGGCGGATTCAAGAGGCCGTCTGTGCCGCCACCGAGGCGAAAAACCGTGGTGCGAAGAACCGATCGACGTTGTCGGTGACGCGGCACACCCACGCGCCCGCGGTGCTGGTGGAGTGTGGCTTCTTGTCCAATGCCGCCGAGGCCAAGCGCCTCGTTGATCCCGACTACCAAGAAAAGCTCGCTGGCGGGATCGCCGACGGGATCGAATCGTATCTCGCCGCGGTCGCGCTCGACCCCTATCTAGGGGTCATCATCGGCGAGAAGTCGGCGGAGACCGCCCTGGTCGATCGGTAGTTTGTCGACGGTGGCGTCGGGGGCTGGCTGGACCGGCCGACATCCGGAACTGCGCGAAGCCGATTTCCGGGGAGAGCTCCGGACGGCCACCATCGGCGGCCATGTCGTCGTGGGGGCAACGGACAGAGATGTCGGGGGAGCAGACGTTCCCACGGCAGTAGCCTCCTGAGATCTCCAGAGGATCGGGGGGCGGTCAAACCATCAGGTCGCTGGCGGGCTCGTCTGGTGGGGGGGCGTCCTCCGGAATCTGGATTTCGCCGCTGAATTGGTAGTGTTCGATGCCTTCGAGGATCCCGTCGGCGAAGCGCTTTTCGGCGTAGTAGACCCGCGGCTGGCCGCGGAGGGATTTTTTCAGCTCGCCGGTGTGATTGCGGACGACGACGCCCAAGGTGTTGCCCTGGATGAGGTCGATGTCGTTTCCGCTGTCGGCGGCGACGAGGATCTTACCTTGGGGGATGCCCCATTTCAGGGAGAGGTAGCGCAGCGCCAGCCCTTTGGAAGAGCGGATGGGGATGACGTCGAGATATACCTCGTGCGAAAGGAAGACCCGGGTGCGCAGGCGCTCGTTGCGAAGGAGGCGGACGATCTCCTGTTTCGAGGGAGCGATCTCGGGGTCGAGGTCATAGGAGATCTTGTAGCGGTCCTGCGTGTGGTCGCCAGCTTGGACGTAGAGGCCTTCGATCGGATCGAGGATTTCGTGGATACGGTTCGGGTGCCAGTGGTAATTCAGATGATCCTCGTAGCTGCGGTCCTCGACGAGGTCCTTGCCGTAGAAAATGGCTCCGCCGAGGGAGGTGATGAGGACTTCGGGGAAGGGGATGTTCCACGCCTCGATCTCCTTGAGCGAGCTGGCCAAATCCCGGCCGGTGGCGATGCCGAGGGCGATCCGTGGGCGGTTTTCTTTGAGGAACTTTTTGAACCGCGATAGGGCCCCGCGGTTGCCGGTAAGGATGTTGTCGAGGTCCGCCACCACGAGGCGGGAGGCGAGCGGCAGCAGCGTGTTCCGGTCGCGGCTGAGGATGTTGTTGGCGGACCCGTAGTACTCGCGGGACATCAGCTTCTTCACGTGGCCGAGGTAGGTCCGGACGTGCGCGTCCCACGAGTAGTGCTGCCGCACACCCTTGATACCGGCGGTCGAGAGCTGTTTCCAGCGCTCCTGATCGAGCACGGTGGCGGCGATCGATTGCGCCATCGCGGTGGCATCGAGGGGGTCGACGAGCGCACCGTTGCAGCAGTTCTCGATGATGTTGACCGGGCCGCCATCGTTGGTGGCCACCACGGGGAGGCCGGAGGCGGCGGCCTCCAGGAGCGTGAGACCGAACGGCTCGGTGAGCGCCGGGTTGACAAAGACGCCCTTCCGGCGGGCGGCGAGGCGGTAAATGTCAGGCACGTCGTCGGCACTGTGGTGCTTGGGGTAGGCCACGCTGCCATACAGGTCATACTCGTCGATGAGGGCGAGGAGGTTTCTCCAGACGCGGCGCGCCCCGGAGTCGAGGTCATCGATCTTGTCCCGGTTCCCCGCGATGATGAGAAGGTTTGCGTGTTCCCGGAGCTCGGGGCTTCCGGCGTAAGCCTGGACGAGGGTCTCGATGTTCTTGCGCTCGTCCGCGCGGGAGAGGGCGAGGATGAGCGGTTTGCCCGGCCGCCGCAGGAAGCGGTCGATGGTGGCGGCGATCGGGATGTCCGCGTTGCGACCGGAGGGGGGTCTGAAGCGGGAAAGATCGACGCCGGGCGGGATGACCCGCATGCGGTTGGGGGCATATTGGTCGTAGAGTTCGTACTGCTCACGGACTTCCTGGGAGGTGCTGGTGACGACGAGCGAGGCGGCGTCGAGCGAGAGCTCCTCGGCTTCGATGCGGCGCGAGATGGCGTATTTTTTCTCTAGCGAAGCCTCGTCATTCCCTTTCTTGAGGAGTTGCTGGAGCTTGACACGTCCGAGCGAGTGGCCGGTGAAGATGAAGGGGCAGCCGATGAGGTGGGCGAGCTGGCGCCCGACGTAGCCGGCGTCGGCATAGTGGGCATGGATGACATCGGGAAGCCGGTTGACCGAGCGGAGGTGGAGGAGCGCCTGGTCGGCGAACACGTCCAGGTAGTTCCAGAGGCGCTCTTTGCGGAGGTAGCGCTTGGGGCCGCAGGTGATACGCCGGATGAAGACGTTATCCGAGAACTCTTCGAGCGGGACGGCGTAATCAGAGCTGACGCGCGGATCGATGACCTGGCGGGTCAGGAGGTCGACACGGCTGACATTGGGGTTGCGACCGAGGGCGGCAGCCAGCTCGACGGCGTACTTCGTCTGGCCTCCCGTGTCGGCGTCGCGACCGAGTTCGAGCTCGTGCCCGCGGATCAATCCGTGGATCGAGATGTGGACTAGATAGAGGTTTTTCTCGCGGGGCACAGGATTTCAGGCAGCGGTTACGGTGTGCACCGGAGTCCGGTTCACTTCTCGATGATATCTTTGCGCGCGTAGTCGGGCATGGCACCGTTCTGGGATGCGACGAACCCGCCGACGAGGCAGGCGAAGTAGAGATCGTCTTGGCCGGGGGTGTCGGTGGTGAGCAGGCGGGTGGTGAGTGCCGCCATGAACGAGTCTCCCGCGCCGACGGTGTCGGCGAGAATGACGGGGGGGGCACAGGCGCGGACGAGTGCTTTCCCCGGAACGGAAAGGGCGGCGCCGTCACCCCCCAGGGTGATGCAGAGCAGCGGTTCGCCGGGGAGCCGGGCGCGAAAGGCATCGCAGGCCTCGTCCAACGGGGCGTCCGGGGAGGTTCCGGAGAGCAGGGCGATCTCGTCCTCGTTGAGTTTGACGACGTCCGCGTGGGACGCGAGCGCGAGGATGGCCTCGATATCGCGGAAGGGGGGGCGGAGGTTGACGTCCATGATCTTGCGGGCGGGTAGCCCGGCGATGTGCGTGTGGAAGAACTCGCGGTTGGCCGAGCCCCTCATGGCCAGGCTCCCGTAGATGACCGCGTCGGCCTTGGCGAGAATCTCACCGGTGGCCGGGGTCGTTCCGATGGCGTCCCATGCGACATCGTCGGGGAATGTGTAAGAGGCATTGCGCTCGCTATCGAGTTCCGCGAGGACCGTCCCGGTCGGGCGGTCGTCGGAAATTCCGAGCGCGGAGTCATCGATCCCACCGAGGAGAAGGCGCCGCCGCGCTTCACGCCCGAGAAAATCGTCTCCCACGCAGCTGACGATGCTACTTTTTGAACCGAGGCGGGCGAGATGGTAGGCGACATTGAGGGGGGCGCCCCCGAGGAAAAGCCCGGCGGGGAGGCAGTCCCAAAGGACCTCTCCAAAACAGGCGACGACAGGTTGTGGTTGGTTGGTTGGCATGAGATTCAGGGGTGGGATGGAGCGGCGGGAAGGACGCCAAAATGCACGAGTCCGTCCATGACGCCGGCGGCGATGGCGCGGCTGGAGCGGTAGACGTTCGCCGAGGGCAGCGCGCCGAGGAGTTCGGGGCGGGCGTTGGACGGAGCGATCGACCGCACGCCGGGGACGGCGAACATGGCCGAATCGTTGCCCGTGTCGCCGGCAACGACGGTGTCGTCCGGCGAGATCGCTTGGTGGCGCAGGAGCCAACTGAGGGCGTTTCCCTTGTTCGCCGCCGGTGGGAGGATGTCGAGATCTTGGTCGGACGAGTAGGTGACGATGGCGTCGAACCCGGGGTGGCCATCGAAGGCGGATTGCAGTGCGGCCAAGGCGGCGGCAGGGGCCTCGTGGACGAACCAGCTGGCTTTGAATTCGGTCTGGCACTCGTCCGGTTGCCGCTTGGCTCCGGGAAAGGCGTCCTCGACCATGGCGACGGCCTGGGCGCGATCCCAGCCGCGCGCCAGTTCGGCATCGAAGTCCGTGAGCACCGTGCGCCGGGCAAAATCGTAGATCCGCGTGCCGACACCAGCGATCACAAAATCTGGATCAGGCAGCCCCGCTCCATGGGCGGCGCGGATCGCATCTTCGAGCAGGCGGCCGGTATTGTAGCAGAGGACGGGGCGTGCCGCGGTCGGTAGCGCCTTCCAAGCGGCGCTGAAAGCGAGAGCCGCTGTCGGATCGCCGATGAGTGTGCCATCGAGATCCGAGGAAAAAAGTCGTAAAGCCATATCTCCGATCCCGAAGTCTGGCGGGCATCGGGGCGGGATGCAAGAACTTGCGACAGGCTCTCCGGGCGGAGCCCTCCACCGGTTGGCCAGTCCCGGGCACGGGCTGGAAGCGAAACGGGGCCACCGATCCGGCGGCCCCGCTGGCAGATCGGACTCCGGGGCAACCCCAGAACTACTGACCGTCGGCCGGTGCGTCGGGCTCGGCCGGTGCGTCGGCTTCCTCGGCGGCTTCCGCTTCGGTGGCGGGGGCGGGATCCGTCGCGCCGGGGGCGGGATCCTCGGTGGCGTCATCGGCCGGGGTTTCGGCGGCGGTATCGATCACGGTGGCCTTCTTCACGACCACGTCTTCCGTGGGAACGTCTTGCATCGGCGCGTCGATGAGGTCATCGGCGGGGGTCCTCGCCTTGAGATTGCGGACCCCGACCGGGGAATCCTCGATCATTTTGACCACGTCCATCCCTTCGACAACCTTCCCGAAGACGGTGTAGCCCCCGTGGCTCGGGTAGTCGAGCCCCGCGTTGTCGACGACGTTGATGAAGAATTGTGCCGACGCTGAATCGGGATCTTGGCGGCGCGCCATGGACACCGTGCCGGCGGCGTTTTTCAGGCCGTTCTGGCTCTCGTTTTTGATGGTGTCCCGTGTCTTCTTCTCCGCGATCGCGCCGTCGTCGGCAATGCCGAACCCTCCCCCTTGCACCATGAACCCTTTGATGACGCGGTGGAAGACGGTGTTGTCGTAGAAGCCGTCTTTAACGTAGGTGAGGAAATTCTCCACGGTGATCGGTGCCTTCTCGGCGTCGAGCTCTAGGACGATGTCACCCTTGCTGGTCTCGAGCTTGACCTTCGGGCTGGGCGTCGCCTCTGGGG
>CAZKYJ010000100.1:0-10195 GCA_964556355.1 uncultured Verrucomicrobiales bacterium
GCTCCTCATCTACGAGCACGCCAAGACCGGCGAGGTCTTCATGATCGCCGACCCCGAACTGAAACTTTCGGAAGTGGAGTCCGTGCAGGAGGAGGTGGCGGATCTGCTCAATCCGAAGCCGCCGCAGGCGGAACCGGTCGAGGCCGAGGCGCCATAGCGTCCGCTCCCGCCCCGGCCGCCAGGGACACCGGGCGCGAGCACGCGCCGCCTTCCCCTGCGCGGGGGAAGCAGGTGCCAGACCCGGCCGTACGGCCCCGTCACCCGCGGCGGGCTACTCCGCTTCGGCGGGCGGATCTTCGGCTGCCACGCCCCCGGGATCTCCGGGATCATCCGGGGTCTCCGAGGGGGGCTCCGGGGTCTCCGAGGGAGGTTCCGGCTTGTTGAAGCGGTCCTCCCATTCGTGGAGCTCGTAGCCCTCGCCGATGCCGCCGATCTCCTCGAGCAGCCCGATGCACTTTTCCCGCCAGTCCGCGAGCTTGGGCGGCCCGAACGGCTTCTCCGCGGAATCGGGGAAAATGAGGTAACTGATCGCCAGCTCGCTCACCGGGCGGCGGTAGGGGTTGGCGTCCGGGTTGAGTTGCTGGGCGATCCGCAGCGAGGCCTCGCCGGTTTTCGTCGTCGGCCCGTAGTCCCCGACGATCGCGGGGTAGAGCTTGTCTTCGTAGATCACCACCGCGTAGTCACCAATGCGCGGCATGAAGGCGTTCCGCCCCAAAAACTCGCGGGTCGAGAGCGGGATGACGACGAAAGGATCCTCTTGGGCGATCAGGAAACTCCGGCTCTTGAGCTCGGCGATGTAGCGCGGGATCGATTCGATTTTTCTCTCGAGCGAGGCGTTCTCGCCGCGGGTCAACCCTTTCACTTTGTAGCGTTCCTTCGCCTCGGCGAGCTCTTTGCCCATCCGCTCGATGAGCGGGTTCGGAGTCTTGGTGCGCTTCGCCCAGCCGTAGCTCGTCGTCGGTTGGAAATGGGTCGAACTCGCCACGTAGTCATCGAACGTCGCCATGCGGTCGCCGTCCGAGCCATCGGCCACCACGTCCATCTCGCCCTGCAGGAAGAAGACCTTCCGACCGGAATCGGGATGGGTCATCTCGAGAACCGTATTGCAGTCGTAGAAATTGTGTCGGGAAAGGACGTCTTCCAAGTGGGTGATGTTGGCCTGCACCTGGCGTTGCTTGAGGTCGTAGAGGTAGTGGTAGTACTTCGAGGGTTCCGCCGTTTCCACCAGCCGGGGCATGTGCGTGAGGATCTTCGGCAGGTGCGCGTTGTCCTTGGCCAGATCCTCGATGGTGGTGGCCGGTTGGGGGACGCGCAGCCGCAGCTCGAAACGCGCGGTGTACGCGTCGGGGTCATCACGCTCGGCAGAAGCGAGCCCGCCCTCGAAGCTCTGGAGGTCGGACTCGATCTGGATCCCGTTGAAGAGCGTGGTCACATCGATCTGCTTGTAGCGGACGAGGGTGTCGGGAAGTTCGGGGGGGACAGGGACGGGCACTTCGACCTGCTTCTCCACGATCTTGATCACCTCTTTCTCGATAATCTGCGGCTCGGGGGGCGGCTCGGGCGCCTCCGTTTCCTTCGTGGCGGCATTGCGCTCGCGGATGGTGAAAATCCAGCTCTTCACCGTCGTCGGGAAATCCGTGAACACGAAGAGGGAGAGCCCCCCGAGCGCGCCGATGAGCAGGAGGAGCCCGCAGCCAAAGAGCATGCAGCCCTTCCTCGGCTTCTTCGCGGGCTTCCATGCGGCACTGGAGGGAACTTCGTTGGTCATGGCACTTAATCCATACGCCGCGGGCGCCTCGACATAAGCGCGCGAATCACGACGAGCGGCAGCGCGCTGATCACCCCGGCCGCGAGGCAGACCATGATCCCGGGGAAGGCCCGCGCCCGGTCGTCGCGGAGCGCCGCCAGAGACGTCCGCACGACGGTGGATTTATCGACGTAGAAAACCCGGGCACCGAGCGCGCGGTCGCGGTCTTCGGGACGCCGCGCCGCCACCGCCCCGAATCCGGTGCGCGACGGCCCCGGGCAGACGGCCAACACCGGGATCCCCGTCTCGCGCAGTTCCATTCTCAGCGCCTCGGAAAAACTCGTCACGTAGGCCTTCGATGCCGCGTAGACCGCGAAATCGGGGATCGGCAAGAGGCTGGCCAGCGAGCTGACATTGATGATCGCCCCGCGGCGTCGCGCCTTCATCAGGGGAACGAGCTCGAACGCAAAATGGGTGAGCGCCACGACGTTGACCTGGAGCATCGCGTCGTTTTTGTCCCAGGCCCCGCTCCCGAACTCGCCCCGGTCACCGAGCCCGGCATTGTTGACGAGGAGGTCGGGCACCAGGCCCCCGTCGCACAACGACTGGAGAAATGCGGCGCGGGACGCACTGTCGGCCAAATCCACGGAATGGACGAAGACCCGGAGGTGCCCGTAACGCGCCTCCAGATCCGCTTTCAACGCCTCGAGGAGATCGGACCGCCTCGCGAGCAGCACGAGCCGCCCGACCACCGGTGCCAGCTGGCGGGCGAACTCCTCGCCGAACCCCGACGACGCTCCCGTCACGAGGGCGGTGCCGTTCCGAAGGTCAATCATCGATTCGCCGGTTCCCATCCGGCGCCAGCGATACGAGTGGAGGCACCCGCCGTCAAACCCTTGCCACCCGTCCCGGATTGACACGGAAACTTCCCCTGCGAACTTCTCATTGTGCCCCGATTGCTCTCCACCGTGACCGCCTTGCTCGGCGTCCTTGCCCCCTGCGTCGCCCCCGCCGAACCTGCCGGGGCCGTCGCGGCCAAGGCGCCGACGCTCCGGTTCGTCGAATCTCCCGAGACCTCGGAGTTGCAGACCGCGCTCGTCCACCTCCGCCAGCCGGAGAGCGGCGTGGAAATCGATCTCGTCGGGGCCGTCCACATCGCGGACGCCAGCTACTACGACGATCTCGACACGCGCTTCAAGTCCTACGATGCCGTCCTCTTCGAACTGGTAGGGGGCGACGGCGACGTCGCCAAGAAACTGGCGGAGAAGCCCGACCCCAGCAACGCGATCCGCTTCTTCCAAGTCTTGCTGAAAAATAGCCTCGCCCTCGCGTTCCAAGTGGAGGCGATCGACTACTCGGCGCCGAATTTTGTCCATGCCGACATGACCGCGCGAGAATTCGAGGAGTCCCAGGCGGCCTCGGGCGAGACAATGGAAACGGTCATGGCGCGCACCCTGAAGGCCTACCTGGCGCGGGGTGAGGGCGAAACCGGCGACTCGGCAGGGTCGGATCTGGGCATGCTCATGGGAATTTTCACCGGTGGCGAGGACACCGACAGGCTGAAGCTGGCGCTGGCCAGACAGCTCGGAGACATGGACGATGTCATCGAAGGGATCGATGGCGATGAGGGCTCGGTCATCCTGGCCGGGCGGAACACCACCGCACTGCGGAAGGTGGAGGAGATGATCGCGTCGGGCAAGCGCCGCCTCGCGGTCTTCTATGGGGCCGGCCACCTTCCCGGCATGGAATCCGCGCTAGTCGAGCAGCTCGGGTTCGAACGCACGGGCGTCGAGTGGCTGCCCGCGTGGACGATGCCGACGCCCCCGGTCGCGGAATGACACCGCGGGAACCGCGGAAGGTCGCACTCTTCGGGGGTACCTTTGATCCCCCGCACCTCGGGCACCTGGCGATCGCCGAGGATGCCGTCGTCTCGTGCGGGCTGGATCGCGTCATCTTTATCCCCTGCCGCCAGTCCCCCCACAAGCTCGACCGCCCGCCGACCCCGGGCGCCGATCGCGCGGAAATGCTCCGTCTCGCGACCCGGCACCTCCCGTGGGCCGAGGTTTCCACCGACGAGCTCGAGCGCGGCGAACCGTCGTTCTCCTACATCACCGCCGAACGCTTCCACCGCCGGCTGCCCGCAGGATGTGCGCTTTTTTGGATCCTTGGAGCCGACCAGTGGGCCGCGCTCGACCGGTGGCGGGAGATCGGCATTCTTGCAGAATTGGTGACCTTCATCGTTTTCGCCCGGGAGGGCTCCCCGCTAACACCGCGCCCGAGCTTTCGCTCGGTCACCCTCCGCACCGTCCATCCCGCCTCGGCGACGGCGATCCGGGACGCTCTCGCCACCGGGGGATCGCCCCCACCACACCTGCCGCCCGGCGTCCTCGACTACATCCGCCAGAAGGGGCTCTACGCGGCGCCCGGTTCCCGTTGACAATCCGCTTGCCGGGCCGCGCCGTCTGCATTAGATAGAGCGCCCCATGGCGAAAGAACCCATCTCTCCCCCGACACCGGCCGATCAATCCGACCCGGCTGCCGACGTCCACGGCCCGTCTCCGCTAGAGATGGCACTCGAGCAGAACAAGAGCAAGCTCGCGATCGCCGTCGTCGCCATCATCCTCGCCATCTGCGCGGCCTTCGTCTTCCACTACCTCTCGGTGAAAAAGCAGAGGGATGCCGCCCACGCCTTCACCAACGCCGCCACCATCGAAGAGTTCACCGCGGTGATCGACGACCATGCCGGCACCGTCGGCGCGGGCAATGCCCACCTCCGGATCGCCGATCTCCTGGCCCGCGAGGACGCCTTCGACGAGGCGCTCAAGAGCCTCGAGTCGTTCCTCGGCGCCTACCCAGACCACCCCCGCTTCGCCCAAGGACTCTTCGCCAAGGGGGCGATCTTGCAGCAGACCGGGGATCTCGCCGCCGCCAAGCAGATCTTTCTCGAGGTCACCGCCGAGCACAAGGAGTCCGACGTCGCCCCACTCGCGGAAATCCGCCAGGGCGACATCGCCCTCGCCCAGGGGGAAACGGAGACCGCCCGCCAGATTTTCGAGGGCATTCCCCAGAAGTACCCGGCAAACACCTATATCAACCGCATCGAAGACCGCTTGGCCAAAATGGACGTCGCCCCGCCGACAGAGCCATCCGAGCGTCAGAAGAAGCTGAAAGAAGAGGCCGACGCCAAAGCGAAGGAGGCTGCCGAAGCCGCAGCCAAGCGCGCCGAGGAAGCCCGGATGAAAGCGGAGGCCGACGCCAATGCCGAGGCCGAGGCCGAGCCAGCGCCCGAACCCGTTCCCTCGGAAGCGACCGCAACTGACGAAGCCTCGCCAGCGGACACGGCTCCGGAGGCGGATGCCCCGGCTGACGCTGACCCGGCTGACGCTGACCCGGCTGACGCTGACCCGGCTGACCCTGACCCGGCTGACCCTGACCCTGCCCCGGCTGACGCTGACCCTGACGCGGCCGAAGGGGATTCCCCGGTTCCCGCTGAAGAGACCGGTGACGCTCCCACGGACCAATAGCGGGCACGCCCCGCCGAAATTGGACGGAACAAAGTCCCCACCGACCACTCCCAACGTCATGCACCGACCCATCCGCTCCCTTCTCGCTAGTTTTGCCGTCCTCGCCACCGGGCTCGCCAGCTGCGGCTCCGCTGAAAAGAACGTCTCCTCCGCCCCGGCCTCGGGAGGTGCGACTGCCTACTTCGCCGGCGGCTGTTTCTGGTGCGTCGAGAGCGATTTCGAGCACGTGGCTGGGGTCAGCGAGGCGGTGTCGGGCTACGCGGGTGCCGACATGCAAAACCCGACCTACAAGAATCACGGTGACCACGCCGAGTACGTCGAGGTGCGCTACGACCCGTCCAAGGTGAGCTACTCCCAGCTCGTCGACACGTTTTTCAAGACCATCGACCCCTTCGCCGTCAACGCGCAGTTCTGCGACAAGGGACGCGCCTACCGCTCCGGCATCCTCTACTCGACGGACGCGGAAAAGAAAGTCGCCGAGGCCGCCAAAGCAGCGGTCGAAGCGAAATTCGGCAAGCCGGTCGCCACCGAGATCGTCGCCCTCAAGAAGTTCTGGGTGGCCGAGGACTACCATCAGGACTACTACAAGAAGAACAAGATCCGCTACAAGTACTACCGGGGCGGCTGCGGGCGCGACGCCCGCGTGCGGGAGATCTGGGGCGAGGAGGCCGGCGGCCTGTCCAGCCACTACAAGTAGGCCCGCGGTGACGAGCTGCGGCGTCGACGGGGCGCCCGGTCGGAAGGGAAGGTGTCCGGAGGCCCCCGTGGTCGGGCTCGCCCCCTTCGGGCGAGACCTTCTTCGAGCTACCGGCTCGGAGGCGCGAGCATGGCCACTCGATCGGACACCGGGACGGAGGGACGGCGGTCACCCCCGGGAGTCCGCTTGTCACCACGCGGCGTCCCGGTTAGGCTGGGCGTTCATGGACGACGAGCTCTTTATTGCCGCGCCCCCGTCGGATGGGGAGGACTCGGCGAACGATGCCCCGACGGCGGCCGACTCGGCCGTCCCGCTGGCCGCCCGCATGCGCCCGCGTACGCTCGACGAGTACGTCGGCCAAGACCATGTCCTCGGTGAGGGCAAGCTGCTGCGCCGCGCCGTGGAGGCGGACCGGTTCTCGAGCCTCATCTTCTACGGACCTCCCGGGGTTGGCAAAACGAGCCTCGCCAAGATCATCGCCAACACGACCCAGGCGCGATTCGTCAATCTCTCGGGGGTCGAAAGCAACGTCTCCGACATCCGGAAGGCGGTGGAGGCAGCGGCCGGAATCCTGCGGCTGCGCCAGCAAAAAACGACGCTCTTCGTCGATGAGATCCACCGGTTCAACAAGTCTCAGCAGGACGTCCTGCTCCCCCACATCGAGCGGGGCACGGTCCGGTTTATCGGCGCCACGACCCACAATCCGTTTTTCTACATCAATAGCCCACTCGTCTCCCGCTCCCAAGTTTTCAGCTTGGAAGCCTTGGACGAGCAGGCCATCTCCCGCTTGCTGAGGATGGCCATCGCCGACGAGGAACGCGGGCTCGGCTCGTTGAGCATCCGTGCCACGGAAGAGGCGCTCGCCCATTTCGCGCGGCGCTGCGACGGCGACGCCCGCAAGGCGCTGAACTCGCTCGAACTGGCCGCGCTCACGACACCAGCCGATCCCGCAACGGGCACCATCGTGATCGACCTCCCCGTGGCCGAGGAATCGATCCAACAGAAGACGGTCGTCTACGACGGAGACGGGGACGGACATTACGACACGATCTCGGCGTTCATCAAAAGCATCCGCGGTTCGGATCCGGACGCCGCCCTCTACTGGCTGGCCAAGATGCTCTACGCGGGAGAAGATTTCCGCTTTATTTCCCGCCGCATCGTCATCGCGGCGAGCGAAGATATCGGCTTAGCCGATTCGAACGCGCTGCGCGTGGCGATGGCGGCGCACCAGGCCGCCGAGTTTGTCGGCATGCCCGAGGCGCGCATCCCGCTGGCGCACGCCACCGTCTATCTCGCCACGGCACCGAAATCCAACAGCGCCTACGCCGGCCTCGGTGCGGCCACCGACGATGTCAAGAACGGGCGCACGCTCGCCGTCCCACCCCACCTGCGGACGAAGTCACGCAAGAAGCTGGCGGCGGGATCGGGTACCTCCGAAGAGGAATTGAACTACCGGTACGCCCACGATCACGAGGACAATTTCGTCCCTCAGGCCTACCTCCCCGAAGGCCGCCGCTACTACGATCCCACAGGAAACGGGCTTGAATTGCGGATCAAAGAACGCCTCGCCCACTGGCGCGCCCAGTCAAAACCATGAGACTCCTTGCCCTCGCCTTACTCACGATGACCGGAACCGCCGCCGCCGGAGACCTGCCCCTGATCGTCGCCCACCGGGGCGCCTCCAAAGACGCGCCGGAAAACACGCTGGCGGCTTTCAGGCTCGCTTGGGAGCAGGCCGCGGACGCCATCGAAGGAGACTTCCACCTCACCGCGGACGGTCAGATTCTCTGCTTCCACGACTTCGATACGAAAAAGTCCACCGGCGAAAAACATGTCATCGCCGAATCCACAGCCTCGGTCTTGCAGGGGCTCGATATCTCCGGAGAGTCCATGCCCCGGTTCGCCGACGTGCTCGCCACGGTGCCCGACGGGGGCCGGATCTATGTCGAGGTGAAATGTGGACCGGAGATCGTGGAGCCGATGTTCGCCCTGCTGGACGCCTCGGGTCTGCGCCCGGATCAAATCGTGGTGATCTCGTTCCGCGAGGACGTCATCGCCAAGGTGAAGGCCGAGCGTCCCGGCTACGTCGCCAACTGGCTTTGCAGCACCAAACCGGACGCCCTGGGGAGGGCGAAGCCATCCGTCGACACGATCCTTGCGACACTGAAAAGAACCGGCGCCGATGGGTGTGGGTCGAACGCCCACCAGTTCCTCGATGTCGAATGGGTCTCAGCGCTGGCCAAGGAAGGGTTCGCGACGCACGTTTGGACGGTCGACGACCCCGCGCTCGCCAAGCGCCTGGCGGAGATCGGGGTGGATTCGATCACCACCAACGTGCCCGCCGTCGTCCGCCGGGCGCTGGAGGCGGAGTGATGCGGGAGCGCTGCCACCCCTCGCCCCGCCATGCCGGCAGGCGGACACCGAAGGTCGAGCCCTCGCCGAGAGCGCTGCGACAATAGGCCCCGCCGCCCATCGTCTCGGCGTAGCGCTTGACGATCCAGAGCCCCAGCCCCGTGGAGCTCACGTCACCGGTCGGCGGGGCGGAGAGCCGGGCGAACTTCCCAAAAAGCTGCTGCTGCTCCTCGTGGAAAATCCCCGGCGCCTCATCGGCCACCTCGCAGCGCCCTCCCCCTCCCCCGTCGGCCGTCACCGTGACGACCACGCGGCTCCCTGGCGGCGCCCAGATCTCCCGCGACCTCGACCGGGGCGCCGGCGGAACAGGTGATGGCGATCTCTTTGGCCTCGGCCGACAGGGATTGGTCAGCGACGATCGCCCGCACGAGGGCATCGAGTCCGATCGGCTTGATGGTAAGGCTCGCGCGGTTGCTCTCCATCGCGTTGGCTCCCAGGAGGTTCGTGATGAGCCCGCTCATGCGACGTGCGGTGGTGGCGATACGGTCCAGGTACTCGTGGCTCGGATCCGGCGGCTAGGGGCCGATCATCTTGACGAGTTCCGCCTAGCCCAGGAGCAGGCCGAGCGGATTGCGCAGGTCGTGGGCAGCGATGGCCATATACTCGTCTTTCTCACGGTTCAGCTCGACGAGCCGCTGGTTGGCGGTGGCCAGCTCGGCGATGGCCTCCTCCATCTTCGAGGCAGCCCGCGACCGGGACCACTCGAAGAGCCAGCCCGAATAGCGATCCGAGTAGCCCGAACCGGACGTGCAACCAGCCCCGCCGGCGCCCCTCCGCCTCGGCCACCGAACGACGGGGCAAAAAGTACTCCGAGACCGGCCGACGGGACGACGGGGCCGCGCCCATCAAAACCGGATGGTTGTCGTTAGCCCGATCCAGTGGGCCTCGATCTCCACCCGGCTATTGTCGTACTCGCCGGAAAGCACCCGGGTCCGCCCCACCGACTGGGCGGCGGGAAGGTCCCACTGGTAGGCGAGGTCGACGGTGAACGATCCGCGTGTCCAGCCGATCCCGGCGGCGAGAGTGTGCTCCGAGATAGCCGCCGTAAGGGGCGTGAGGGTGGCATCAGGCACCGGGCTCCGCCCGTAGCTATAGCCGCAGCGGAGATCGAGCGATTCGGTGAGGGCGTACTCCAACCCCGCGCGGAAGACGAAGCTGTCACGCCAATCCAAAGGGATGGCATCGCCAAAACCATCGCTGCCGACGACGCTGTTGATGACGGCGTTGTTCCCGTCATCCAAGCGGATTCGCAGGGCATCGAAAGCGCTCGACCAGCCGATCCACTCGGCCTGGAAGTAGCCGGTCAGCCGGTCGGACACCGACAGTGCGAAGCCCGCGGCAACGCTCTGTGGCGTGGCGTTTTCCACTTCGACACCATAGTCGAACGTGGAACCGACCCCGGAGAGGCCGAGGGCTCGGAACTGTTGCGAAGCATCGCCCCGCGCCGATCCGGAAGCCGTGACGGAGGCACCGGTGTTGTAGACGAGCCCGGCCGCGAACCCTTCGCACGGTTCCCAGAGGATTCCGAACTCGCCGTCCCATCCCCAGCCGTCGGCGTCGAGGTCGAGTTCGGTTTTGAGCCCGGCCAGCGCGGGTTCGGACTGGAAGACGTAGGCCGTCTCCAGCTCGGCCCGGTTGTAGAGCGCCCCGAGGCTCGCGCCGAGCGAGAGAGAATCGGTGACGGAGATCCCCACGCCCGCGCCAATCCGCACCATCGTATTCGCCGCCCGGTTGGCCCCCCGCCCATAGCTCACGCCGCCCACCCCGCCCGGCACGTCCGAGTAGCTCCAATCGGCGATCCTCCCTCCATCGGGG
>CAZKYJ010000101.1:0-2504 GCA_964556355.1 uncultured Verrucomicrobiales bacterium
CGCGGGCCTCTACCTGACGACCGAGCTGGATGAGCCGGTGGACACCACCGGCGAGATTGTCGATTCCGGCGACCCCCGCCTGGACGGTCCCGTTAAGAACGCGCTCGATATGATCGGACGACTGGCCGAAAGCGAGCGCGTCGAACAGGTGTTTGTCCGCCATGCCTTCCGCTTCTGGATGGGGCGCAACGAAACGCTCAACGATGCGCCCGTGCTCCAGGAAGCGCACCGGGCCTACGTGGAAAACGGCGGCAGCATGAAGGCACTGATCACCTCACTGGTGACGTCGGACGCCTTCGTCTACCGGAAAGTCGATGACGATACGTTGGCGCGACCATAGCGTCCGTGCTTCCCCTACAGAAACCCCCGTGGCGCACTGCGAGAGGGAGAAAGATCGAGAGAAACGGCGTGCCAACCACGCATTGAAGGACGAGACGCCGCACCGATAGACAGATGATGAAACTCCCCCTGATCCCACTCCTCCTACTCGCCGCGGTCCACGCGGTCCATGGCCTGGGCGCGGCGGACACGCCGACCAATTTCCTGCTCATCACCGTCGACGACATGTCCAGCGACTCGGTCGGGGTGTTCGGGAACCCGATCCCTGGCATCACGCCGAACATCGACCGGCTGGCCAGCGAGGGGCTGCGTTTCGAGCACGGCCACGTGACCGTGGCGATCTGCCAACCCTGCCGGGCGGTCTGGATGACGGGACGCTACCCGCACAACTCGGGGGCGTTCGGGTTCGATCAGATCAGGGCGGACGTCCCGACCTTGCCGGAGGCCTTGCAGGAGGCGGGCTACCGCACCGGCCTGATGGCCAAACACGGGCACGTGGTGCCCTCGCGGGCCGCTGCCTTCGACGAGATCGTCCCGGCGCGTGAGTTGAGCAACGGCCGATCGCCCGAGCTGTTTGGCCAGCGGGCGGCCCGGTTTTTCGCGGCCGCCAAGGCGGAGGGGAAGCCGTTTTTTCTCATGGCGAACTCGCAGGATCCGCACCGCCCGTTCATCGGCAGCGAGCAGGAGGCCGCGGCCAGGCAACGCGACAAAGGCAACCGGTCCCACCAGTATGGCGGGGGGTTCCCCGACGACGGGGTCCTCTACGATCCCGCCGAGATCCCCGTCCCGGGCTTCCTGCCCGACCTGCCCGACATCCGCCGGGAGCTGGCGGAGTACTACTCGTCGGTGCACCGCGCCGACGCCATCACCGGGTCAGTTCTGCAGGCCCTCGACGAGGCGGGGCTGCGCGACACGACCCTGGTGATGTTTCTCTCCGACCACGGGATGCCGCTCCCCTTTGCCAAAACCAACTGCTGGCACCACTCGACCCACACGCCATGGATCGTCCGCTGGCCGGGCACGGTCGAGGCCGGGGCGCACGACGAGCGCCACGTGGTTGGAGGGGTCGACCTGGCGCCGACCGTGCTCGACGCGCTCGGCCTCCCCCCACTCGGCGGTGCTGACGGTCGCTCGTTTCTACCTGTCTTAACCGGCGGGAAGCAAGCAGGGCGCGATTTCGCCTTCGCCTCCGTCAACACCATCGCCAGCAAGAAGGCCTACCCGATGCGGGCGGTCATCGGCCGCGAGGACCGCTACATCTGGAACGGCTGGCACGACGGCGAGACGACGTTCCGCAACGAGTCGCTCAGCGGCCTGAGCTGGAAGGCGATGACCGGGGCGGCCGGGAGCGATCCGGAGATCGCCGAGCGGGTGGAATTCTATGCGAGGCGCGTGCCGGAGGAATTCTACCTCGACGGGAAAGATCCGGACTCCCTGCACAATCTGATCGCGGACCCGGCACAGGCCGCGCGGGTCGCGCAGCTGCGGGCGCGGCTCCGCGAGCACATGGAGGAGACGAAAGATCCCCAGTTGGAGAAACTCCCGTAGAGATCGATCCAAGCGACACGCCCCCATGCCAACGATTGCAATGGGGGCGGGCGACGATTGGATCGAGGGCTGCGCGAACCAATAGCAGGTGTCGCCAGTCCCTCGAACCCCTCGGAGCCTGTTGAAGTATTCGGGTGCGTCGCGCGGGAGCCCATTTGCCCGCGGGCGAGGCGCGCGACGGGAGCGGGGCAGTCCCCGTGACCGGAGCGCAACGAATCCCACGGACAAAAGGGCTCCCGCCTGAAAGGCCACCCATCCGTCGAGCCGCCAAGCGGCCTCCTAGACAGCCCAAAAAGATCCAGTGGCGGGGGGCGTGCCATAATACTTCAACAGGCTCCTAGAGTAGCACCTCGTTGATGACGTCCCCTTCGACGTTCGTGAGCCGCCGCTCGATACCATTGTGATAGAAAGTCAGTCTCTCGTGATCGAGGCCGAGGAGGTGAAGGATTGTGGCATTGAAGTCGTAGAGCGGGTGGACATCGTGCACGGCCTTGCGCCCGAGGTCATCGGTGACGCCATGGCTGACGCCGGGTTTGACTCCTGCTCCGGTCATCCAGCAGGTGAATCCGTCGGGGTTGTGATCACGCCCTCGGGCGCCTTTCTGAAACATCGGCATG
>CAZKYJ010000101.1:2514-5473 GCA_964556355.1 uncultured Verrucomicrobiales bacterium
CCCGAATTCTGTGCACCATACCACGAGAGTCTCTTCGAGTAACCCGCGCTCCCGCAGATCGTTGATCAGAGCGGCCGCTGGCTGATCGAGGATCTCGGCGTGGACATCGTACTGGCCCTTGAGATCGCTGTGACCGTCCCAGTTGAGCTTTCCCCCGCTGGCGTAGGCCCCGTTGAACAACTGCACGAAACGCACGCCGCTTTCGATCAGGCGCCGTGCCAGGATACAATTCTTGGCGAAACCCACCTTGGTCGGGTTGGAGGCGTCGTCCGCCCCGTAGGATTTCATAATATGGGCAGGTTCGGTGCTCAGATCGCCGATTTCCGGGACGCTGAGCTGCATTCTGGCGGCAAGTTCGTAGCTGGCGATGCGCGCGGCGAGCGAGCCATCGCCCGGATGCCTTTCGAGATGCCGTGCGTTCATCCGCTGCAGGAGCGCGCGGGCCGCACGGTCCTCGTCCGGACTGATCCCGCCGGGTGACCCGAGGTGACGGAGCGGGTTGGATGCGCTGAACGGCGTGCCCTGAAACTCGGCCGGCAGAAACCCCGGTCCCCAGTTGTTCACACTCGCCTGCGGAACGCCGCGCGGATCGGGGATCGAGACGAAAGCGGGCAAGTTCTGGTTTTCGCTACCGAGGGCGTAGCTCACCCAGCCGCCCATGCTGGGGAACCCGTCCTGGAGGAACCCGGTCGAGAGAAAATTCTCCGCGGGGCCGTGGGTGTTTGATTTGCTGGTTAGCGAGTGGACGAACGCGATGTCGTCGGTGAGTCCCGCGAGGTGGGGGATCATATCAGAGACCATCTTGCCGGTCTGCCCGCGCGGTCGAAATTCGTACTGTGGTCGCGCCAGGTTGCCGGCGGGGCCCTGGAAGGTCACCGCCGGGCCGCCAGCCAGAGGTTTGCCGTCCTGTTTGATCAACTCGGGCTTGTAGTCCCACGTTTCCAGCTGGCTGACCGCCCCGGCGCAGAAAATCACCAGCACGTTCTTCGCTCGGGGCGCGAAGTGCGGGGCACGCGGCGCGTAGGGCCGAGAGGGATCGATCACCGGTCGCCGCCCCGCCAGCAATCCTTCGCGCCCGAGCAAACTCGCCAGTGCGATCGAGCTCAGTGCGGTGGCGCTGTTGCCAAGGAAGGCGCGCCGGTCGAGCAATTGGCCTCCGCTCGGGGAGAGGTCTTCCGCGTTGTGGTGACTCATGGTATGAAAAGGAACTCGCTGCTGTTGTAGATCGCGCGGCCGAGCGTCGGGAGACCGAATTCGCGGACGACCACTTCCGCCTCCGCCAGTTCGTCCGGGCCAGGCTCCCGCCCGTAAGCCAGCCGGTAGGCGTCGACGATCTGTCCCTCCAGGTCGTCGGCTACCCGGCCTCGCACGCGCCGTGCGAATGCCTCGGACTCGTCGATCGTGAACGGGCTATTGAAAAGGTTGAGCGCCTGGATGGGCGTCGTGCTCTGCCGACGGCGCGATACGCTCTGACCGGCATCCGGACAATCGAACGCACCGAAGACTGAATCGGGTTCCATACGGATCTTGTGAGCGTAGATCATGCGCTTCAGGCCGTCGCCTTCGAAACGGGTCACCGGAGGAAAGCCGCTGAGCCCGCCGCGCGACGTGAACAGGTCGAACCCCGGGCCGCCGGTTTTCAAATTGAGCCGGCCGCTGACAGCCAGCATGGCATCGCGGATGCTCTCCGCTTCCAA
The DNA here is from genome assembly GCA_964556355.1 of uncultured Verrucomicrobiales bacterium. Classification (GTDB taxonomy): domain Bacteria; phylum Verrucomicrobiota; class Verrucomicrobiia; order Verrucomicrobiales; family DEV007; genus CAZKYJ01. Next base: position 4,212 of record CAZKYJ010000101.1, read on the forward strand.
GCGGCGGGAGGGAAACCGCCACAACAGGCGCACGTCGGCATCCTTGGCCAGCCCTTCGGCGGTGACCTGATTCGACTGGCGGTAGGTCTCGGAGAGAACGATCAACCGGTGGAGGTGCTTCACCGACCAGCCGGATCGGATGAACTCGGCGGCCAGCCAGTCGAGGAGTTTCGGGTGGGATGGGGCCTCGCCCGCGCGACCAAAGTCGTTCGCGGTCTCGACCAGCCCGATCCCGAAATGCCCCTGCCAGATCCGGTTGACCGCGACGCGGGCGGTGAGTGGGTTATCGGCGGAGGCGATCCAATCGGCCAGCGCCAGGCGCCGCTCGGCATCGGGCGCGTCCTTGGCCAGAGTCCTGTCCCCGAGCGCGCTCAGCACGGCTGGCGCGACGGCTTCTTTGGGCTGCTCGGCATCGCCGCGGTAGAGCAAATGCATCGGTTCCGGCTTGCCGAAAACGCCTCCAAACACCGTGGGAGACGGGGGCAATGCGGCCAGCTGCGCCGCGACCGCCATCTTCTCTTCCAGCAGCCGCCTGGCCTCGTCCGGTTGCTCTGGGCCGGGAGCGACGGCATCCGGCTGGACGTTCGGATCTCCGGTGCGCCGATCGGTCGAATCGGCCACCACCTTCCAACCACCCGAATCGTTCGCCACTTCGATGACATACTCGAGCGCGAGCCTGTCCGAATATTTGCCGTCTCGGTCACGCGCCCAAGCGACGCGCTCGATGGTCTGTTCGCGCGGAAATTCGAGCATGACCCACCCGCGCGTCTCGCTGCACATCCAGCTTCTCTCGTTGCCGAATTCACCATCGTTGATAAACTCCAGCTGGTGCCGGTTGGCGGAGACCTTGCTGCCTGAGGCGCTCCGCCCGACGCCGAGTGAGTCGAGAGCGATGTTGTTGCCAGCCGGATCGAACACCTCCAACTCGTCGATACAGGGCTCATAGAGATTGGTCTTTTGGATGGTGAAACGCAGCTTGCGCGCGCTCACCGGGGCGAACCGATCCACGTTGAGCCTGGCGTTGACCGGCGGGCGTTCCTCGCCAGATCCGGCTGGGGGGACGAGCCCCGCCACGGCGCGATCGATCTCACGCCCGCGGGATTTCAGGGCCTCCACCTGCTCGAGCAAGGCGTCTGACTCGGCGGATTCGATCGGGCGGTCGCCGTAGGACACCCCGGCGAAGAACGCCTGCATCGCGTAGTAGTCCTTCGCGGAAATCGCATCGAACTAGACCGGGAGATACATTTCCCACACTCGCTTGG
>CAZKYJ010000101.1:5483-10185 GCA_964556355.1 uncultured Verrucomicrobiales bacterium
GTGATTGTGACAGCGGGCACATCCGACCGTGAGCCCGAGAAACGCCTCGCTGGTGTTGATGACGATCTCTCCCAGCTCATCCTGGCGCGCGAGGCGCATCGATGCCGCGTCTTTGCCGATCTGCCCCGGTAGAAGTCGCGCCGCAGTCACCAGGAATCCGGTCGCGGCATCATTGCCAAACTGGTCGCCCGCCAGTTGATCGCGGATGAACTGGTCGAACGGGGTGTCGGCATTGTAGGCCTCGATCACGTAGTCGCGGTACGGCCAGGCGTTCGGTCGCGGCGTATTCACCTCGAACCCGTGCGTGTCCGCATAGCGGACCACATCCAGCCAGTGCTGCGCCCAGCGCTCGCCATAGCGTGGCGATGCGAGCAGCTGATCGACCACCCGCCCGTGCGCACCTGGATTCGCGTCGTCGAGGAATCCGGCGACCTGTTCGGGTGTCGGCGGTAGCCCGGTCAGATCGAGATAGACACGTCTCAGCCAGGTGCGGCGGCCGGCCGCCGGAGACATGGCGAGGCCATTGCCGGCCAGTTTCTCCCGGACGAACGAATCGATGCTCCGCTCCGGATCGAACGGGGTGAGCGGCTTGAACGACCAGTGGTCGGTCCGGTCTTCCGGCTCCACGAGATCGACGCCATCCGGCCACACCGCGCCCTGGTCGATCCACGTCGTCAGTTTCGCGATATCATCGTTCGTCAACCGATCGCCTTCCGGAGGCATGCGCATTTCCTCGTCGTCGCCCCGCACGAATCGGAGCAGGTTGCTCGAATCGGCCCGCCCGGGAACAAGGGTCGGTTGGTGGAATTCGCCGCCGCCAAAGGCAGCGGAACGCATGTCGAGCCGCAGACCAGACTTCTGCTTCTCCGCGCCGTGGCAGCGATAGCAGTTCGCCTCGAGTATCGGGCGGATGTCGCGCACGAAATCTACCGGTTCGGCGCGGAGGTTCCCGCCGGGTGCCAGGAAAAGAAAAACAAATGTGATGCGGAGTCTCAACTGAATTTAGGGATAGGGATTACCGGCTTCGAACAGCGCACGCACTTCCGAGTCGTCCATGGCGCGGCCGAGGATAACCAGCTCGTCGACCCTTCCGCTGAGCTTGCGCTCGCCCTGGTTCCAGTTGCCGATCTGGGTCGCTCCGAGCCGCGCCGGATAGGTGGTCGATTGTCGTGTTTCCTTGTCGAATTGGCCATTGTGATAGAACCTGACCGTTCCATCTGTCGAATCGTAAACTGCGGCCAGGTGCACCCAGCGCCCCTGGTCGGCCGAGACCGGCGTGCGCGACTCGGGATAGTCTTGGGTCTCATCGGAGCCGGAGGCGAGCGTGTTGCCCCAGATGGCAAATCGCATGGTCGTGGCATCGTTGATCATCCAGTGGACCAGCCCGAAATGGTCGCCCCCCCAGCCATCGGCATGGAGCAGCGATTGGTAGCTTGCCCCCAGCTGATCAAGCCTGACCCAGGCGGACAGCGTCAGCTGTGGCCAGGTGCGTTCCCCGCCGACGGCGAACTTCAGGTGGTCGCCGGCACTGATGAACTCCGGGGCGCGAGACCCCGGCCAGCGCCCCTGCACCGGGCGGTAGACGCCCTCATACCCGGCTCCGGATTCGAAGTCGAGGACGGCGATCACCGCCCGGTCGCCTCGCAGTCTCGCCAGGGCGGCCTCCGAACGATCCCGCTGGCCAGCACCTTCGCCCGCCTCCAGCTCACGCATCTCGTCGGGCTGGATGAAGGCCGACGAGCGGAGGGCACGTGTCGAGCTGCCACCTCCCTCCATCGACAAAGCGTCGCCTGCTCGCAAGCTCAGGTGCCCTGGTGCCCCGGGGGTTTTCGCAATCACTTCGCCTTCGAAAACGTGGATTTCGGCGGCGCCCTCCGCGGGCACGTCGACGCCGAAACGCGTTCCCATATCGACGGCATCTCCGGAGGGTGTGATGACGGTAAATCCCTTCGCCGCCGGCGGCACCTCCGCCGCGAGGCGGCCGCGGATCACGTGCAGGCGCTGGGCGGACTCGAAGCGGAACTCTGCGGGTGCCTCGATGATGACCCGAACTCCGAGAGCGGTGAGCAGTTCGATGGTGCCGGCCGTGACCGTGTGTGTCCCGTCACGAATCGCCATGCCGCCAGGGAGGTTCTCGGCCCCGACCCGTCTCTCGACCATCGCAAATCCGGCCGGCCCATCGGGGCGTGAGGACCCATGCCAAAGCCATGCTCCCCCGGTGAGAATGAGGGCACACGCTGCCAGCGCACGCCAGGCGACCGGCTTTCGCTCCCGGGTTGGAAGGGCGCTGGCCGCAGCGGGTTGCCACCCGGCCGCCGTCGCGGCGATGGCGGAATCCAGGTTGAGGGCTTCGGCAAAATATTGGCGCGCATCCTGATCCTCCGCGAGGATGGAGTTCAGTCGCCCGGCACCTTCCCCATCGAGCGAGCTGTCGAGATAGGCCTGGGTCAGCTTCTCCAGTTGGGAATCGCTTTTCATTCGGCAGCCGTCTGTTGGGAGATTGCGCGCCGGATACAAGCGAGCAGCATCCTCCGCACGCGATGTAACCACTGGTAGAATCCAGGAATCGTCCGCCCGCTGCTCATTGCCACATCCTGGATGCGCGTGTCGGGCTGGTAGGCCCGCATCAGCAGCTCGCGCTGGTGGGGCTGAACCGCCTCCATGCATTTCTCCAGCGCCTCCCGCTGGGTGCGCAGGTGCGGCTCGATCTCGGCGGTTTCGCTGGCGAGCTTGGCGACCACGCCCTCATCGAGAACGAGACGGTTGCGAGCCTTGTCCCGCCGCCAGGCCAGTGCCGCAAAGCGGGCCACCCCGAAGGACCAGGCACGAAAATCACCGTCCTCGCGAAACGTTTCAAACTTCTGCCACAGGACGACCGACACCTCTTGCATCACGTCATCCGCATCGGCGCGGGTCGGCACCAAGCGCCGGACATAGGCACGGATCGCCGGCTCGTTCGCAGTGAATGTGCGCAGGAATCGGTCATGGCGTTCGTTCTCGGCGGGAGTCATCGGGGTTCGCTTCTAATCTCCGCACCGACGCGCGATCTAACGAAATTACTCTGCGCGCCTCCAAAAAATTTCAGGCACGCCTCGCCGTGGCGGGATACGGGGCTCTGGGGAGGAGCGTCATCGCTACCGGCGCGGGGTGTCGTGTTCCGGAAAACCCGGCGCAATCAGGGGGGTGAAGCGCCGTTTGGCTGGGCTGTAAACACCGGGTGTTTTTCGTTCCCCCCGGAAATGAGGTAGGCCATGAGATCCATGAGTTCATCGGCATTCATCGCAAAAATCGTCGCTGGGGGCATCATCGAGACTTGGGATGGCGCGATCGCGCGCACCGTCCCGACCGGTGCCTTGGTGACGTCGCCCAAATTGTAGGGGTTCTGCGCCACGGCGATCTCTTCCGCGTTCTGGTAGATCACCCGTCCGTAGAGGGAGGTCCCGTCGTCGAGCGTTACCGTGGTGGCCTGGTATTGTTCGGAGATCGAGTCGCTGGGTTCGCAAATCGCCACGAGGATATCGCGGATCGAATAGCGTTGGGCGACGGAGCCGAGATCCGGGCCGGCGTAGCCCCCGGAACCCTGGAAGCGATGGCAGGCCACACACCGTCCGGCCGAAAACATCTTCTTGCCGTTCGAAAAATCTCTTCCCCGCAGGTCGGATTCGAAGAGCTCCATCGCGCTGTCCACCGACCAGGCCACGGCCGGGCCCTGGGCGACCGGAAGGGCGCTGAGGTCCACGGCGGCGATATCTCCCAACAGCCACGACACCGCGGCGGCGTCTTCTTCGGGAAGGTGGTCGATGGCGTCTTGGCGGATTGCCCGGATGCTGCCGGCAAAACTTTTGCCGCCGCTTTTGGTCAGGGTCTCGTTCAACCACGAGAAGTAGGTCTTGCGATCCTGCAGCGTCCAACCGTTCTGCACGCGTCGCAGCGCGTAGGCGTAGTGGATGTTCTGGCTGTTCGGCGTATTGGCCATCGTCCTGAGGATCTCCAGTCCGTATTCGTGCCGGGCGAGCATTTCCTTGTCGTAGGCCAAGGTCTTGGTTTGAGTGGCCTCCATCAGGGCCATGGTCTTGGCGACGACGGTCGGGGAGTCCAGGTAGGAAAGGACGCGGCAGAGTTCGGCATCGAGCCGGTCATCCCGGGCGGGGTAGAAGGGATCGAGCTTCGCGATCACTGCGGCGGCCTGGTCGGCGGAGGGCTTGCCCAGCCGAATGAAGCAGAGCGAGTAGGCGCGCAGCAAAGCCAGGCGGTCGAATGCGTCGAGCGGCTCGAAGGCCACGCTGTCGAGCTGGTCCAGGATGGCGCCCGCCAGAGAGGGATCGCCGTGGCGACAGAGGGCGATGCTCCCGTAGATGATGGCGCGCGGGTCGGTTGCGGCGAGCACCCGGTCCCGCCAGAGGCTGACGTCCTGGTTCTCGATCGCGAGGCGGGCGGCATAGCGGATGCTGCGATCGGCATGGGACAGGTGAGGCCAGGCCTCCTTGATGGCTGCTGGGCCATCCCGACCGCTGCCGTGCCAAGCCTCCAGTGAATGGCGCAAATCCCTGAGACCTTGATGGGCGGTCAGCCGTTTTCCGGGGCCGGTTTCCACCGCACCCGCGTGGCGGACGCGATAGAGCTTCGATGCAGTATTGCGACCGCCGGTCAGAAAATACATCTGCCCGTCCGGGCCGAACCGCATGGCAGAAATATTGAGTGG
>CAZKYJ010000102.1:0-10153 GCA_964556355.1 uncultured Verrucomicrobiales bacterium
CGATGATGGCGTTGGAGATCTCGCCCTCCGAGAGGATACATCCGTCGGAGACGATGGCGCTCTCGATGCGGGCGGAGTTGATCTTGCTCGCGGGAAGGAAGCGCGCGTTGGTGAAAATCTGCGCTTTCCGGTCATAGAAATCGAAGGACGGCTCGACGGCGGCGAGCTCGAGGTTCGCTTCGAAGAACGACCTGATCGTCCCGATGTCTTCCCAGTATCCAGGGAAGACATGGCTGAAGACATTGAGGTTCTTGATGGCCTGGGGGATGATATGCTTTCCGAAGTCGGCGTGGTCGTTGTCCAGGGCGTCCTGGAGCGTCTGGGCGTTGAAGACGTAGATCCCCATCGACGCCTGGTAGCGCTCGGTACCCTTGGGGAGCTTCAGCGTGGCGATCTCGCCTTCGGTCATGCGGAGCGCGTCGAGTAGCGCGTCGGTCTGGGGCTTCTCCTCGAAGGTCGTGATGCGGTGGTCCGCGTCGGTGTGCATGATGCCGAAGCCTTTGGCATCCTCGCGGGAGACGGGAAGGGTGGCGATGGTGACATCGGCTTCGCGGGCGATGTGGTCGTTGAGGATCTTCCGGTAGTCCATGCGGTAGAGCTGGTCCCCGCTGAGGATGATGATGTAGTCGTAGGGCTTGTTCGTGAAGTGCCGGAGGTTCTGGCGAACCGCGTCGGCCGTCCCCTGGTACCACTGGGCACCCTCGGGGGACTGCTGGGCAGCGAGCACTTCGACGAATCCGTTCGAAAAATGGTCGAACTTGTAGGCGGCGCTGACGTGCTGGTTGAGAGACGCGCTGTTGTACTGGGTGAGGACATAGGCCTGGTTGATCCCGGAATTGATGCAGTTCGAAATCGGGATATCGACGAGGCGGTACTTCCCGCCGAGCGGCACCGCAGGTTTCGAGCGGTCTTTGGTAAGCGGGAAGAGGCGGGTTCCGGCACCCCCTCCCATGATGATGGCGAGGGTACGATCTGTGGCTTGGGCGATGTCGACGGGATCCATGGGTTGGAAGGCGGGGTTAGCAGGGGGTGATAGTAGGCATGCTACGGCAACGAGGTGAGTTGTCACGGAATCCGTAGACCCAAACCGCCATTTTTTGCCGGGCGCTGGATATTTGCGCGAATTTCGCCATAATCCCCCGCAGATCATGAGCGATACCGATACCCCACAGGACCCGACCGACGAGGTGGCAACGATGCGCGGTGAGACGGTCCGGCAGTTTTCGGTTTTCCTCGAGAACCGCGCGGGGGCGCTCCTGGGCGTGGTGCGGATGATCAACGACTCGCTGGCGGACGTGTTGGGCGTCAGCGTCCAGGATTCGGTCGACGGGACGGTCGTCCGTCTGGTGGTCAGCGACCCCGATACGGTGGAAACCCTTTTCATGGAGAAGGGGATCGCGTATTCGAACGTCGAGCTCGTCGTCGTCGAGCTCCGGGAGGCGACGGATTTCAGTGCCTGCCTCGCCGCCCTCGTCGAGGCCGAGACGAACACCCACTTCTGCTACCCCCTTCTCTGCCGGCCCAACGATCGCCCGGTGCTCGCGTTCTGTCTCGAGGACAACGAGTTCGGGACGAGCGTGCTGTCCCGGGGAGGGTTCAAATTGCTCGCCCAGGGCGATCTCAGCCGGTAGGATCGGCGATCACTTGTCGCCGGAGGAATTGCTGGGTCGCGATTCCAGCCATTGGGCGGCAAACCGGCGCAGCTCGTAGGAGTCGGCGATCCCGAGCCGCTCCCGGATATTGTCCCGATGGGTCTCCACCGTCTTGACGCTGATGCGGAGGGTGTGGGCGATATCGGTCGTCCGCTTGCCCGCACCGATCTGGTGGAAGATCTCCAGCTGTCGATCACTGAGGTTGGCGACACCGCTCCGACCCTTTTTTCCGCTGCCCGCGAGGGTTCCGATCATCTGCGAGGCCATCGCCGGGCTGACGTAGATATCGCCCGCAGCGACTTTCTCGACCGCTTGCCGGATGGTGTCGGCAGGCTGGTCTTTGTTGACGTAGCCGAGCGCCCCCGATTTGAGAACCCGCTCGACGTAGAGCGATTCGTCGTGCATCGACAGCACGAGAATCTTGAGACCTTCCCGGAGGGCGATCATATCTTTGATGAGCGCGAGCCCGCTCCGCCCGGGCAACGAAATGTCCGTGATGACAAGGTCGGGGCGCTCCGACTCGAGATCGGCCAGCGCGGCGTCGGCGGTCTCCTGCTGCCAGGCGACGGTGAAGCCGGGGATATCCTCGATAATCTGGCAGATGCCCTCCCGAACGATGGGGTGATCGTCGATCAGCATCACCCTGCGAATCTCGCCGACGGGCTCGGAATCTGAGGATCCACTGCTGCAAGATTGGGATTCCATGGGGGGATGCTTTTTGGGTTGCTCGCAGCCGCGAGGGCGTGAGTGTGGTAAGGTTTGGAGGATTGTCAAGGTTTAAAATCGGAAAAACATCCGGTTATGACCGCGCAGAGCGACTCCGCCGCGGCGCTCTTTTCGACGTAGGCGCGGGCGCCGGCCGCCAGCATCGCCGCCCTCGTTTCGGCGTCATCGTTGACCGACACCGCGACGATGACAATCTGTGGGTGGGTCGCGTGGATGGTGCGGGTGGCTTCGATCCCATTGACCTCCGGCATGTTGACATCCATAACGATGACGTCGGGGAGGAGTCGCGGGGTGGCGTCGATGATCGCGTTCCCCGAGGCCGCTTCCCCGATGACCTTGAGGTCGGAGCACTCGGCGATAATCTTCACGAGGAAAGCGCGCACATCGTTCGAGTCGTCTGCGATGGCAACCCGGTAGGGCGGGTGGGCGCGGGGTGGGGGGATCGCGGGCGCGGGGCAAAGCCGATCGGAGTCTCCGGGTGAATGCTCGGCGCGCGGCTCGGCGGGGAGCCAAATCTCTGCGACGAATCCGCCGTCCGGGGGCGATTCCACCCGCAGTGAGCCCCCCATGGCCTCGAGTTTTTCCCGGAGCCCCGGGATGCCGATGGTCGTCGCGTCTTGCAGCACCGACTCGAGCCGGGCGGGATCGCATCCGGCGCCCCGGTCCTGGACGGAGACCGCCACCCCGTCGTTCCGCAGGACGAAGGCGACGGTCGCCGCCGACTGGCCAGAATGCTTGGTGACGTTGAAGAGGAACTCGCGGGTCGCCTCGAACAGGGCGATGCGGGTGGGTTCGTCGGTGGGGTCGAAATCGGTCTCCAGATCGACGGAGACGTCGAGCCCGTACTTCTTCCGGTTTTGCTCCGCGAGCCAGCTGATGGACTGGGCGAGGGTCCCGTGCTGGAGGATGGGTGGCGTGAGTTCGACGCTCAGCGACCGGACATCGGCGATCGATCTCCGGAGGAGGCCCGCCACCTCGGATGCGACCGCGTGGAGGCGGGGCTCGTGCGGGGGCGTCTCGCCAAGCTGCTCGACCATCCGATCGATCCGCATGACGGCGGCGGTGAGGTTCTGCTGGAGGTCATCGTGGAGCCACGCGGCGATACGCTGGCGCTCCTTGAGTTCGGCGCTGGAGAGCAGCTGGTTGAGCGCCCGGAGTTGGACGGCTCGGCGTCTCGACTCCGCCGTCCGCTCTTCGACCCGCTGCTCCAGCGTCCGGTTGAGGTCCCTCAGCTGGCGCTCGGAATCCGCCTGGGCCATTTCCGCGTTTTTCAGGGACGTGATGTCCGAGGCTACGACGTAGATCCCATCGACCTCACCCGACGGGTTTTTCCGCGGCGTGTAGTGGACTTGGAAGTGGGTCGGCTCGCCGTGCCGCCCCAGGATGGTCAACTCGAACTGCTGCGCTTCCCCGCCCAACGCGCGGTGCATATGGGCGATGTTCTTCCCGGTGTTGGGGGTGGATCTGATCACGTCCTCGACTTTCCTTCCGATGAAGGTCGCGCGTGGTTTGCCGAAGAAGCTCTCGTAGGCGTCGTTGACGAACTCGTAGCGCAGCTCGCGATCGACAACCGATACGAAAATCGGAATGGCGTTCGTCATGCCCCGCATCTCTTCCTCCCGTTGGCGGACGGCGTCCTCCGCCCGTTTCCGGTCGGTGATTTCGACCGCGGCGATCGTCAGTCCGCGGACGGGCTCGCTCCCGTCTCGCACGGGTTCGATTGTCAGATCGAAGGCCTGAACTCCCTGCGACGTCGGGATCATCAGCTCCGTCCGGGCCCCTTTCCCCGACCGCAATACGGCGCGTTTGATCTCTCTCAGGGATCGCGCCTCGGCTGGGGGGAGGATGTCTTCATCGCTCCTCCCACAGATCCGTTTCGCGTTCAGGTCGGGATGGTGACCGTGCATCCAGGTGTAGCGCAGATCGAGATCCTGGTGGAACAAGAACACCGCGCGGGACTGGAGGGCGACCTCCAGCCTCCGGGTCGTCTCGCGGAGCGCTTCTTCCGCTACTTTCGTCTCGGTCACATCGAGGACTGCCCCGGTCAAGATCTGTTGGCCGTTGATCCCGGTCATCAAGCGCCCGTGGTCACGGATCCACCGGATTCCGCCATCCGGACGAACGACGCGGTAGTGGGCCTCGAACGGCGCGCCGGTCGCGGTCGTCGTCTCGAGAGCCGCTTGGAAACTCTCCCGATCTCCTGAAAAAATATAGGTCCGGTACTCGTCCAAGGGGATGACTCTCTCCGTGGCGTCGAAGCCGAGGATCACGTTCAACCGCGGACCGCACGTTGCCTGTCCCGTTTCGAAATCGATTCGCCAGGTCCCCAGCTCGGCCGCTCCCATCGCCAGGCGGAGCTTTTCTTCGCTCTGCCGAAGGGCCTCCTCGCCGAGCCGCCGATCGTGGACGTCCTCGATGATGCCCACCCATTCCTCGACCGAAACCCGATCGGCTCCCATGATCGGCGCGGCCCGCACGACGGTGTGGCGGAACTCTTGGTGGGCGACCGACCAGATCCGCTGCAACGAGCGATAGATCCCCGTGGTGCTCACGGCTTTTTGCCACCGCTTCGCAACACCGGGACGATCTGCCACGTGAATGGCATCGATCCAACCCCAGCCCGCATACTCCTCCTCGGTCATCCCCGTGTAGCGGCTCCACGACGGCTGTGGCTCCTCGAACATCCCTTCCGGCGAGGTGATCCAAATGACCGCATTCGTCGTCTCCGCGAGAGATCGGTAGCGCATTTCACTGCGTGCCAGCGATATATAGTCGTTTTTTACGGAAGTGACATCGGTGAATGTAATCGCGTATCCATCCCCCTGCGCGGCGACGCGCCGGACGAAAAACCGGGTGGGTGGCGCATCCGGTGGGCCGGCATCATCCGCCAGTTCGGCATCAAAGACGACTTCCGTAGTGACTGGTATGCCCGTCTCTTGGGCAAGGGTCAAATCCTCTACGATGTCTGTCGACCCGAACCTGGGGGAGAGCTCGGTTAGGGGGCGCCCGCGGTCGGCTTCACTGAGCGAGAGGAGCGAGGCCGCCTCGTCGGAGTGCCCCTCAATCGTCAGGTTTCGGTCCAACGTGACAGCGGCGATGCCCCCCCACTCCAGGTGGCGGTGCGGTGCCGTCGTCTGGGGCGACGCCACGATCAGGCCGCTGGGGGTGGGGGGGCGCGATCGTGCTCGGCTCATGCCTCGATTCCGTTCTCCGCAAGATAGGAAAGAAACGCGGGGTGATCGTCAATGTCGTACTCGAATGTGCGGAACCCCGCCGCCCGTCCGGCTTCGGCGTTCTCCGGCCGGTCGTCGATGTAGATCGTCTCCGCGGGATCGAGGTCGAACTTGGTTGCCGCATGGGCGTAGATCGCCGGATCCGGTTTCGAGAGCTTGACATCGTAGGAATAGACCGCGCCATCGAAGCACTCGAAGACATCCCAGGTTCGGAGGATGTAGTCCATGTGAAGGCCGCTCGTGTTGGAGAGGATGTAGAGGGGGAACCCTTGGCGCGCGAGTGAGCGCACGGTGGCTTCCATCGGCGGATTCACGGTGAAAATCTCTTGCCAGATCCGAGTAAATTCGTCCCTAGTGCCCTGAAAACGAGACGATTCGATCGATTCAGAAATGAAAGTCTCATCATCCATACTCCCGTCTTCGTGGGCGATTTTCGCGGTTTCGATCACCGATAGAAAATCGAGATCCGCAATCGGGCTCAAGGCCTGCATGGCGGGGTTGACCGGGGCGAAATCGAAGCGGATGAGGACTTTGCCGATATCGAAGAGGAAAGCTTTAGGCGGACTGGGCATAGGTTAGCAAGACTACCGGGAGGGCGAAGCCGATCAACTGGCAATCAAGTGGGAGAGCGGGGCTGCCGCCGGGGATGGACGGTCGGCCGCCCGTCGATGGGGCCGCAGGCACTCTTCGATGATCATCCGGGTGGCGCCGGCCGAGTCGTGGCGCACGAGGGCCGCCCGGCATTGGGAAAAGTAAGGGGCTTGGGGGGATTCGGCGGCGGGGTCGAGGAGGCGGCGGAGGGCGTGGGCGAACCCCTGGCGACCGGGGGCGGCGACGACGCCTCCACCAATCTGCCGGACCAGCGCTGCGTTCCCCTCCTCTTGCCCGGGTACGACCTTGTCGATGAGGCAGGGGATGCGGGTGGCAAGAGCCTCGTGGATCGTCGCGCCGCCCGCCTTGGCGATGAGGATATCGTGCTCGAGCATCAGCGACCAGGCGTCGGGGAACCAGCCGTGAACCGTCGTGGTCGCGGCCAGCTGCTGCGATTCGGCAAGGGTCGATTCCACGGCGGGCCGGAGACGTTTCTCGTGGCGACCGAGAACGAGGGTCAGAAGCACGGGGCGTAGCGAAGCGATCTTGGCCACTTCTTCAAGCTGCTCGGTCACATCCTGCCGGGAGCGCGTTGGGAACATGAGCAGGCGGAGCGGTGCCGAGGGAACGGGGGAGGTCGGTGGTTCCGGGTGCGCGTTGGCCAGCGCTTTCGCCAGTTGGGGAGACGTTGGAAAGCCGAAGGGGAACACCCGCTCGGCGGGCGCGTAGCCCCGGTTCGCCAGAATCGCAGCCGTCCGGGAGTCCGCGACGAAATATCCGTCCGCGTGTCCGCGAAACCATGACGGATGGACGGTGATGGAGTCTGTGACGACGGTGAGGGCACGGTCCGGTCGATCCGGTGAAGAGGCCTGTGAATAAATCTCTCTAAGGAGTTGGGGGTAAACGGGATAAGTGCTAATGATACGCTCTGGGCGATATTGCTTGATCGTGGTATTGAGCGCGCGTTGCAGCCCCGTGAGCCACCCGGCCGTCTCTTTGGCGAGCCACCCGTCGGCTGTAGAGTGATACAGCGCGGCCCAGACGCTCGGCAGGAATGTGATGGTGGTGCGGTAGGCGAACTTCAGGGCCGAATTCATCTGGGGCGAGGTGAGCTCGAACAGATCGCAGACCTCCGCCGATTCCCCGGCAAACTCCGAAAACCCCGCGGCCAGTGCGTAAGCGGCCGCGTTGTGGCCATCACCAAATCCTGCGGTGAGGATGAGCGTTCTATTCTTCATGGTTTTCCGTGGAAAACCTCAGCGATTCCCTAAATCGTTTGATTTTCTAAGTTTTGCCAACATTTTAGAAATGTTAAGGAATGGTGAATCAATCGAGACAAAGGAGGCGGCGGGGAGGATCGCGTGAAATCGTTGCGCGATGCAGCATCACGCTTCCGGTGGTCGTCGCGCTGGGAGTTTCATGGCTGGCCCGCAGCTCGGGCGGGGTGTCGGAGTCCGACGCGGGGAGTGCCACTGTGGCATCCGCGTTCCCCCTCGCAACCGGATTCAGCACCCAGCACCAACACCGCACCTTGACCCGCGAGCCCCGGGAGGCGCAGGTCAAAAAACTGAGGATCCGGCGATCGGAGCCCGAGAGCGTCCCCGGTGATGAGGGGAATCTCCAGGGGCTCAGCGAGGTGACGGTGGCCAAGAGTTCGGTGCGCTACGAGGGCGTGAGTTTTACCAAAGGGCACCGGGAGTGGAACTACCTGTCGAAAGGTGTCCGGCAGCTCATCGACAGCGCGGGTGTCACCCTCGATCGCTGGGAGCAGATCGTCGTCCACAGCAGCTCGACGGTGCTGGGGGATGCCGACGCGCTCGGCTACTACCACCGCACGGTGAAAGGTCTACCCGACGGGCTCGCCTACCATTTCGTCATCGGGAACGGAAGCTACTCCGGCGACGGCGAGGTCGAAGTCGGCACCAGGTGGCTTGACCAGCTGGACGGTGCCGCGGCGGCCGTCTCGGGGGAGATCGAGATCTGCCTGGTCGGCGATTTCGACGCCCACCCGGTCAGCCGTCCCCAACTCGATGCTTTGGACGAGCTCATCGACTACGTCCGCGCGAAGGTTGGCGACGTGGGCATCACCACCCACGCCCGCAGCGAGGGGGGCGCGGCCGCCAGCTGCCCGGGGCGCTATTTCCCCGCCGATCTGGTGACGGCGCGCGGGGACAGCTGAGTGGCTGCTCCGCCTAGCGAGCGGGGGAGCCGTTTGGGGAGTGGGTGTGCCGGACGGCCGCCTGCAGCGCAGGAAGGAAGCTCTCGACCGGTGTCGCAGGTCTCTCGGGAAGCTCCAGGGTGATGATCGGGCGCCCCAGCGTCTCGCCGAAATAGGCGCCGAGCGATCCCGGACGGGAACCGAGTCGCTTGACCGGGAGTTCGCAGGCCGCGGCCATCGCGGTGGCGAGTTCCCCTGCGGGGCCGTCGTAGTCAATGCAGGCCAAGGGTTGATGGATTGATACGATGGCCGCGGGCTGGTAGTCAGCGATCAGCTGGTAGAGCGCCTGCGCCTCCGGCTCGGAGAGGGGGTCTTCCCCGTAGCGTGCTCTTTCGACGCGGTTGCCGGCGGGGAAATTCCGGTTCAGATCGACCCCGTTCCGATTCAGCCTCCGACCGAGCGCCAGACCGTCGGGGTTTGCGTTCGGCACGATCACCAAGCGGCGACCGTTCAGCGCGGCGGGGTTCGATTTCGCCCAATCGGCGAGTGCCTCGGCGACCGGCCTGCCGGCCGGCTCGGAGCCGTGAATCGATGCGATGACCAGGAGACCGGTGTCCTGGCCGCGCCCGATCTGCCGGGCGATGATGGGGGAGCCGCCGTGCGACTCGCCGATGGAAAAGGCATGTTCGTTGGGCTCTGGGTTCATGGGGCGGCGCAGGAGCGCGAAAACGATGACGGCACCGAGGCAGGCGATGGCGACGAGTAAGGCGGGGCGCATGGCTGCGATACGGTGGACGCTAGCACAAAGCTCGCCAGAAATGGCGGAGATTTCCCGCCGGAGGTCGACCGCAGTTCGTAGTGGGAAGGATGACTCAAGATACCAGTGCCGCGATGAGAGTTGGGATCACCGGTGCCTCCGGCCTCATCGGCAACGCGATCGCCGCCGCCGCCAGCGCCGCGGGCCATCGGGTAGTCGCTTACTCGCGGTCACCCGACCGGCCTATCGCGCACGCCGACGAGATCCGGAAGTATGCGGCGAGCGGGGAGCTCGACCTTTCTGGGTTGGATGCGATCATCCACCTGGCGGGCGAATCGATCCTCGGGAGGTGGACGGAAGGGAAAAGAAAAAGAATTTACGACAGCCGGATCGCCTCGACCCGCGGGATCGCCGCGGCGATGGGGCGGATGGACGCGCCGCCGCCGGTTTTTCTCTGCGGTTCCGCCACCGGCTACTACGGGGATCGCGGGGACGAGGCGTTGACCGAAGAGGCGTCGGGGGGTGAGGGGTTTCTCGCCGAGGTGTGCCGCGATTGGGAGGCGGCAGCCCGGGAAGCGCCCGGCTCGGTGCGTGTCGTGCACCTCCGGATCGCGGTGGTGCTGGCCAGGCAAGGGGGGACGGCCCAACTCATGGGGCGGGCCTTCAAGTTGGGGCTCGGCGGGCGGCTGGGGGACGGGTGCCAGTACCTGCCCTGGATCCACATCGACGACCTCGCGGGGCTGGCGCTCCGCGGGCTGGAGGACGGGGGCACCAGCGGGGCGGTCAACGCGGCCGCCCCGGAAGCGGTGACCAATCGCGAGTTCACTGCTGCGGTCGGACGCGCCCTGCACCGTCCCACGGTATTTCCTGTCCCCGCGGCAGTGCTCAAGCTCGTCGGTGCGGAAGCCTCGACGATGGTCCTCCATAGCCAGCGCGTGGTGCCGGCGGTGGCGAGCGAGCGGTGGCACTACGCCTTCCGCTTCCCCACGCTGGACGCCGCTCTCCAAGACGTCTACTCCTAGCGCGGCGGGGCCCG
>CAZKYJ010000103.1:0-10153 GCA_964556355.1 uncultured Verrucomicrobiales bacterium
GGTTCATGGCCATGCCCCAGCGGGGATCACGGGCGCCCTCCTCGTAGACGGAAATCCCCTCGCTGAGCCAGCGCGACATGCGGTTCTTGGTGACGGTTAGGGTCACCACGTGGCAGTACTCGTGCCAGAGGGTGGCCTCCCAGTTCGAGCTCCCCGCGGCCGCACCGCCAGGGCTGTTCATGGTGACCACGCTGCCAAAACAGGCGCCGAGGAGGCCGGGGCCGCCGGGCACGCCGAAGGTGCGGACGGCGAAATCCTGCTGCTCGGGAAAGAACTCGACCAGGACGGGGCCGTCGGCCTCCAACCCGTATTTTTCGCCGAGCACACCCCGCGCCTCGACGAGGAGGTCCATCACCCGGCCGCCGTAGATGTCGGCCTCGAGCGGGAGCATTTTCACGATGAAGCCGTCGCGCTCCAGCGTCTCGAATTTGGCCAGGTGGTCGCGGAGCTGGAGAAGGTTGAACGCCAGAACGTGGTAGGCGTCGGCCGCGTGGATCTCCTCGACGAGTTCCCAGGCGGCCGGTTCGTCGCCGAGCCGGAGGTAGTCGAGGGCCAGTGCGATCTTGGCCGGGAGGAAGTCGGGATCGAGCCGCAGCGACTCGCGCTGGAAGTCGCGCCCTTCGGCAAACCGTCGGTGGCGGGAGATTTTTTCGCCGATGAGGTTATCGGGCACGGGGTCGTCTTTACGGAAAGCGGAGGCGCGCTCGCGGAGGCGGCGGTGCTCCTCGAAATCATTCTCCAAATAGGCCACGGCGGCGGCGAGCGCCAGGGCCTCCGCGTCGTTGGGGTCGTGGGCGAAGATTTTCTCCAGCACCTCGTTGGCGGCGGGATAGTCCTCGGCGTCCATCTTCTGGGCGGCGACGAAGCGCAGCGCGGGGAAGTGGGCGGGGTTGAGTTCGAGCGCGCGGTTGAGGTGGGTCTCGGCGGCCTCGCCGTCGCTGGGGGCGTAGGCGAGGGCAAGCATCTCGTGGAGGTCGGCCGACTCCCCCGCCTTCTCCAGCCCCTCCTCGAGCATCTCGGCGGCCAGGGCGTAGTCGAACTTTTCCAGCGCTAGCTCGGCGGCGGCGAGATGTGCCGCCTCCAGCGCGGGGTTGCGACGGCGGGCGGTTTCGAAAAATTGGGTCAGCGTTCGCTTGGGATCGGCCCCGAGCCCGAGCGCGGCTTTGCCCAGGGCGACGAGTTCGTCCGCGTCGAAATCGCCCGCGCCTTCGCCCATGACTTTGGCCAGGCGGTTGATATGCACGAGCACGGCGGCGGCGTCTTCCGCCTTGCCGGTCTTCAAAAGGACGTCGCGGACGAAGACCAGCGCGGGGAGGTTCTCGACGTTGCTGTTGGCGAGCAGCACAGCCGCCTCGCCCGCCTCCTCGTAGCGCCCGGTGCGTAGGAGCGCGGTGATGCGCACCTGCTGCCAGCGCGCCGAACGCCATCCGACCTGGTAGGCCTCCTCCGCCAGCTCTGCCGCTTCCCGGTATTGCCCGGACGCCACCAGCGCCTCGCCATTGTCGACCTTGAACTTCTGGTCGAACGGATCGACGGCGGCGGGGAGCGGTGCCGCCAGGGAGAGCGCGACGGCCAGGGCGCGGATCGATTGGATGGGTATCGCCATGGGCTCTAGGTTAACCCCGACGCCCGGCATTGCGAATGCGACAGCGCGTTACCAAATCCGGGGTCCGGTAGCGCGGAGCCCCGCCAGCGCTTCGGCCAGCCTCGCCCGCGCGGCGTCGGCCGTGGAAGACGTTCCGGGCTTGACCGGCGACCGCATGAGCGGATCGGCGACGGTGTCGTAGAGGTGGCCATTGGAGAGGTAGCGCCAGCGCGCGTCGCGGACGGCGTGGAGGATCTCTTCCGCCCGCTCCACCGGCCGGTGGTAGACCCGGTTCGAGCCGTCGAGCGTTCCCCACGTGCAGGCGACATCGCGGACCGACACAGCTTCCCCGGTGAAGATCGGCAGAAGGCTGTGACCGTCGGATGCGGGCTCCGGGGCGATCCGCGCAATCGCGAGAGCCGTGGGCAGCAGGTCGGTGAAATCGATGGGCGCGCGGGTCGTCGTGCCGGGTGCGATCGTTCCCGGCCAAACGGCGATGAACGGGACGGCGGTCCCGAGTTCGTTCACGTAGTATTTGCCTCCCCGGAGTTCCCGACCGCGCCAGACCGAGCGTAGAGGCTTGGCGTCGTGGACGTTGTCTGTCCCATTGTCGGAGGTGAACAGGAACACCGTGTCATCGGCTATGCCCAGCGAAGTCAATTCGCTGCGGAGCTCACCGACGATGGCGTCGAGACGCTCCACCATCGCGGGAAAGTTGGCGGCATCCCCGGAGCGCCCGAAGTCGGCGGGACCGGGGTTCTCGACCCTGACGAACGGGCGATGGGCGAGATACGAGGCGTAGTGGAAAAAGAAGGGACGCTCGCGATTGCTCCGGAAAAACTCCCGGGCGAACTCGACGTAGCCCTCCTCGCTATGGCGCACCTTGGGCGGCAACTCGTCCACGCCGTCTCGGATCAAGACCGTCTTCCAATGGGCGTTGCCAGCGCCGGGATTGGCGACCGATTTGCGGTCTTCTTTATCCACCTCACAGGAGAGATAGGTATCGAACCCGAAGCGCGCCGGACCGCGGGCTCCGCCGGCGTCCGGCTCCCAGTTTCCGAGGTGCCACTTTCCCGCCATGCCTGTAACATAGCCTGCCGATCCAAGGTGGTCGGCAATGGCGGGAGCGTGGTCATCGAGATAGGCCCAGGTGTCGTAGTTTCGAAAGCTATAAAAGCCACTCATCATCATCGCTCGCGAAGGGGCGCACATCGGCGTCGACAGACAGCTTGCAAAGCGCAGTCCCTCGGCGGCGAGGCGATCGATCTCGGGTGTGCGATAGGACTCACCGCCATAGCAACCGACCGTTTCAAAACCCAGATCATCGGCCACAAAGAGGACGATGTTCGGCGGATGCTTCGCGGTGGCGCACTCGACCAACAAGACAAGCAGCAAGAGGTATCTCATTGCCGTGGTTCCGGGAGTCGTGCCGACTGCGCGGCGAGCGTATCGATGAGCTGCGCGCGCAGGCGTTCGGCGAGCGCCGGCTCCGATCCCGAAAGGTCGATTGCCTCCGCTGGGTCGCGGGCGAGATCGAAGAGTTCGACGGTATCGCTCTCGTAGTGGTAGACGAGCTTGTGTTGCCCGACACGGAGGGCGCTGTGGGGACGCACCTGCTGGGTGGCGAAGTCGTTCACGCCGATGGTCGGCTTGGCCCCGTTGAATCCTTTCTCCGGGTGGTAGAAGGGAAAGTGCCAGACGAGCGGTCGGTCGCCGGCTGCGGGGTCGTAGGAACCCACAAGGGCAGGCAAAAAACTCCGCCCGTCGATGCCGGTTGTCGGGACCTGCCCGGCCGCTTCGAGCAGCGTCGGCAGTAGATCGACACCGTGGACGGGAATATCGCAGGTGCTTCCGGGAGCGACGTGCCCCCGCCAGCGGACAAACAGGGGAACGCGCACCCCGCCTTGGTAGAGGTTCCACTTGCTGCCCCGCAGTGGGCCGTTGAGCGAGACATGCGGATGTCCCCCGTTGTCGGAAGTAAAAACGACGAGGGCGTTCCGGCCGCGCTCGGTGCGGTCGAGCGCCTCCAGGAACCGGCCGACCTCATGGTCGAGGGTCTCGACCATGGCGGCGAACTCGGCGCGGTCGGGCGATGCCCCTTCGGGGAGCCCGGACTGGTATTGCTCCACAAGAGCCCGGCAGCGGCTATGGAAGGGATCGTGAACGTAGTAGTGGGCGAGCCAGAGGAAGAGCGGGCGCTCACCGGGATTCCGCACGTGATCGCAGGCCCGGTCGGTGAGCGTATCGTCGGGATAGGTGCCCAGCGGAAGCGCGATCTTGGCCGCGTCGGTCCCGCGATAAGAATAGGGATGGCCGCCGAAGTCATCGACGGCGGTTTCGAAGCCAAACGATTTCGGCCCATGGCCCGGTCGCCAACCGAGATAGCGTTCGTAGTGGCGGTTGAGGTGCCACTTCCCGAAGAAGGCGGTATGGTAGCCGCCGGCGGCGAGCAGGCTGGCGGCGGTGGGAACCCCCGGCGGAAGCTCGGTCGGATACGGTGGCGTCACGAGAGGGTGCTCGCCCGGTTGGTGCCCCGCCTTGTTTTTCGGGACAAACTCGTAGTGGAGCCGCGCCGACGTTTGCCCGGTGAGGAGCGCTGCGCGCGAGGCCGAGCAGATCGGTGCCGCCGAGTGGGCTTGGGTAAATCGCATGCCCTCGGCGCGGAAGCGGTCGAGGTGGGGCGTGCGGTGGAACGGGTGGCCGGTCGCACCGGTATCTTGCCAGCCGAGATCATCGGCGAGGATCACGATGACATCCGGCGGTTCCTCCGCCCCCGCCAGCGGAGCGAGCGCCAATGCGAGGAGAGCAACGAAAACTCTCATCATCGTCGGAGGGTACCGCAGACATTCACCCGCATGCCGAGCGTTTCGGCAAAAGACGCCTTGGCGAAGAGACAGGCATCGGCAGCCTCAGCATCGGTTGCGTAGGCGACGTGGATGTGATTCGCCTGATGTTTCGCCATGAGCTGGTCGCGCGAGACGCCGTAGGTCACGGCGTGCATGATCGGCCACTGCGGTGTGGTGCCCTCCAATCGGCGCCGGGTTTCTTCTTCGGGAAGATCGACGGCGGCACCGCGACCGAGATCCATGTGCAGGGCGTCGTTTTGCAGGTAGATCCGCGACCAGACGATCTCGCCGGCCTTGGAGACACCGTGGACGGTCGAGCCCCCGCTCGGGAAATACATGGCGGGCTGCCGGTAGCCGTGCGCGCCCTTCCACCCGCCCTCGAAGTGGGCGGGCGGCGCGGCGCCGCTGATGAGCAGCACCCAGACGTAGTCGTCGCCGAAGGGCGCGCCCCAGCGGATATCGTGGAGCGTATTCTCGACCGGTTGGCCGAGCGCGGAATGGACACGAAAGGTCATCAGGGCATCGAGACCGGCACACTCATCGACCTCGTTGAAGTGCGGGAGCGGCTGCCCCTTGTGCAAGATGCGGCGGCCATCCCGCGACTTCACGGGAGGGCGATCGGCGTTGTTGAGCATTCCCTCGACGAGATCACTGGCGGGCAGCAGGTCTTTGAGCCCCTGCTGATACTGGATGCCGATCGCATCGCAACCGAAGTCATCGGCCAGGCGGAGCACGGCGATGTACATCTGGCACTGGAGGCGGATTTGCGCGTTGGTGAGGTGATTACCGTGATCCTTCCCGGTGTCAAACGTCATCCCCTTCCGCTCGAGCCAGGCGCGCACGGCATCGGCTTCGCCGTTCGAAACTTGCAGCGTCTCGTGGTAGAGAGCGGATTGGCTAAGCCGTTCCTTAAACACCCCACAGGCATGGAGAAGCTGATCGGGGATGATGGCGTTGAACATGCCCATGCAGCCCTCGTCGAAGACGCCCATGATCGCCTTGTCCCGGACTAACTCCCCGGCGAGCTTTTTGCCGAGCTTGCGGGGCGCGCCGGGTGACTTTACCTCGGCCAGAGGGCGCGTGTGCGAAACATCGTGTTTGATCCGTCCCTTCTTGAGCCACTTTCGCAATTTCTTACGGAAGAACTTGTCGGAGAAATCTTCGCTCCAGAGCGTCGAGTATTTCACCCCGGCTTTGGTCAGCGAGCCGTTCAGGTTGAGCATTCCCACGAGCCCTGGCCACTGGCCGCTCCAGTTGGCCACGGTGAGGATCGGCGCGCGATGGGTGGTCAGCCCGGCGAGGACGTGGTGCGAGTACTGCCAGACGGCTTCTGCCACGATGAGCGGGGCGTCCGGGTCGAGATTGCGGAAAACCTCCATGCCTTCCTTCTGGCTCGCGATAAACCCGTGCTTCTGGCTCCGGCGATAGGGATGGGCACGCGCGACCTGGAAGCCCTCGGCCCCGATGGCCGCCGTGAGCTTGTTCTCCATCTCGCGCTGGGCGGCCCAGCACGTCTGGTTGGCCGGGAGGCGCAGGTCGCCGCTCGCGACGAGTTGGATGGGGACTTTCGGATTCATGGGGGCAATGGCGCTCTTACCAATAGTGTCGAGATGGGCGAAGGCAACGGGCGGCGGCGCTCATGCCGCCACCGGCCGGCGGATCAGTTCCCCGATCTGCGCGACCAGCTCGGTGGAGCAGGCCTCGATGGGAGGGGCCATCACCGGCCCACAAAGACCGAGGGCGGCGAGACCTGCCTTGATCGTCGCGAAGCCCGATGTCGGGTTCCCGGTGAGCCCGAGGATGGAATGACTCAGGGCAGACAGCCGGGCCTGGCAGCGCTCTGCCGCCGCTGCGTCGCCGGAGTCCCACGCATCGAGCAGCCGGCGGAAGAGCTGGGGATACATGTTGCTCCCGCCGCCGACGACGCCGTGGGCTCCGAGCTTGAGCGCATCGAGAAATTGGTACTCGCTCCCGGTCAGGACGGTCGTCTCCGGCCTCGCGGAAGCTTCATCGATCAGCATCTGCAGGACGTCGAGGTCGCCGGACGAATCTTTGAACCCGATGAGACTGGGATACTGCAGCGCGTGCCGCACCGTCTCCGCGTCGAAGCGGTGGCCGGTGAGCCAGGGCATATTGTAGAGAAACAACGGGAGCGGCAGCGATGCGACGACACGGTCGAGATAGGCGCGCATCTCACGGGCGCTGATCTCGTAGTAGGAAGGGGCATTGAGCACGACGGCCGCAGCACCGGCCTCCGCGGCAGCGGCGGCGAGCGACCGGGTCTCGTCGAGGCAGTTGTCGCCGATTCCGACGAGCAGGGGCACCGAAAATGCGGAGGCCGCGGCACGGATGGCCGCCCGCCGGTTGGGCTGGCTCAACGAGGCGAGCTCGCCGGTCGATCCAAGGACAAAGGCCGCATCGATACCGCCAGCTTCCAGGTGTCCGGCAACCCGCGCGAAGCCCTCGGAATCGACTTCGATCCCGGTGGTCAGCGGCGTCGCGACGGGTGGAACGATACCGGAAATCCTAGGCAATTTTGCGTGGTTCATGAGTCGGTGGAACCTTTCGGGCGCATCGCCGCGGCGGACGCCATCCCGACGAAGAGGATCGTCAGCGTGCCCACCACGATAACGAGGAAGGGATGGAACGGGCTAGCGGCGAGTGTTTCTGGCCAGCGCTCCAGTTTGGAAAGCACCATCCAGGCGATCACCAGCACCCCCGCGGCGACCGCGGTGATGGCCTGCGCGTTCTTTCCCCGGCTGATCAGACCGAGCAGGAAAAGCCCGAGGATGCCCCCAGAAAAGACGCTGGAAAGCGTCCACCACGTGTCGAGGGCACTGGAGACCCGGAGGAGAAGGAACGCTACAGCCGTGCCCACCATCCCGATGCCCATGGTGGCAAAGCGGAGAAACCAGAGCGATTCGCCGTCGCTGGACTGCGGGCGGATGAACCGGAGGAAATAGTCCGAATGCAGGATCGTCGCGGCGGAATTGAGCGAGGTGGAGACCGTGCTCATACCGGCCGCGAGGATGGCCGCGACGATGAGCCCGGTGATGCCCACCGGGAGGTGCTTGCCGATGAAGTGCGGGAAGACGCTATCGCCCACCTCGCCGACCCCGAGCGTCTCCGCGCGGGCCGCCACCTCCCCGGCGGCGATGGGCGCCGCCGCATCGGACCGCTCGCCCGAAAGCTGCCGCAGCGCGGCGGCCTCGCGCACTTCGGCGAAATCATCGGGGCGCGCATCGTAGTAGGCAAAGAGGCCCGTCCCGATGAGAAAGAAGACCGCACTCACCGGTAGGTAGAGCAGGCCGCCCAGCCAGACGCTGCGCCGGGCTTCCTTCTCCGAGGAGGAGGCGATGTAGCGCTGGACGTAACTTTGATCGATCCCGAAATTCTGCAGGTTGATGAAAACGCCATTGATCAAAACGACCCAAAAGGTCTGCCGTGAGATGGTGGTGAGATCCATGTCCCCGAGCGAGAACTTGCCGTGCGCGTTCGCCGTTTCCACGAAGCTACCCGGGATGCCGGACAAGACGACCACGAGGCAGATCAGCGCCCCGGCAATGAGGACGACCGCCTGGAGGGCATCCGTCCATATGACCGCCACGATCCCGCCGACGAAAGCGTAGGCGGTCACGACGATGCCGATGACGACGACGACCTCCCGGATTGGCAGCCCCATGATGATGGAGACCGGCAGGCTCATGAGATAGAGCACCACCCCGGCCCGCGCGAACTGGGTCAGCACGTAAAACGTGCTGGCATAGAGCCGGGCCCATGGCCCGAACCGGTGCTCGAGCTGCGCGTAGGCGGAGACCTCCCCGCTCCGGCGATAGTAGGGAAGGAACCAGCGCACCGCCGCCCAGGTGGCCAGCGGGAGCGAGAGCGAGAAAGCGAACGGCGTCCAGTCCGATGAAAAGCTCTTCCCAGGCAGCGCCAAGAAACTGATGCTGCTGAGAAATGTCGCGAAGATCGAAAGGCCGCAGACCCAGCCGGGGAGCGCGCGGTTGGCCGCCGTAAAACCCTCCGCGCCCTCGCTCTTCCGCGAGAAGAAAAGCCCGACCCCGATGGTCACCGCGAAGTAGGCGGCCAGCACAATCCAGTCGGGCGCGGCGAAATGGTGGGTCATGGCAGCAGGGCTGGCCACCGTCCCCCACCTCCCCCCCGCCGTCAAATATATTCGAATATCTCCGAATCGATCACGCCTTAATCCGGGGTGGGCGCATCGAGGAAATCGAGGGTCAAGCGCATCGATTCCCGGACGTGTTCCCCCATGGCCCGGGCGGCGGCCTCGCCGTCGCCGGACTCGAGGGCGGCGAAGATGCGCCCGTGCTGGGCACAGGCCAGCGCGAGCCGTTCGCGGTCGTGGATGCCGCGGTCGGCGAAGAAGACGCGCACCTGGATGTGGCTTTCCTGGACGGTTTTGGCGAGGGCGGCGTTCCGCGAGCCGGCGAGGATCGTCTGGTGGAAGCGCAGGTCGGCATCGAGGAAGCGCACCAGCTTGTCGGGATCGAGCGATCGCCGTCTGGACTTGGCGAAGCCTTTGTTGACCGCGTCCATGATGGCGAGCTGTTCGCGCACCTTTTCGAGGAGGGGGGGCGAGATCCGCTCGGCCGCTTTGGCGCAGGCGTAGGTTTCGACGGCCTCGCGCACCTCGTAGAGCTCGACCGCGGTGGCGTGGGAGAGCTCGCGCACCACGGCACCGAGCCGCGGGATCAGATCGACGAACCCCTCGCTGGCGAGTTGGGTGACGGCCTCCCGCACCGGCGTGGTAGAGACGCCGAGGTCGGCGGCCAGCTTCTTGTATTCGAGCCTCGCCCCCGGGGGTAGTGACCCGTCGAGGAGCCTGGCCCGGAGCTTCGAATGGACCTGGAGGGGCAGCGACGGGTTCACGGAGCGCGACGCTAGCCCGCGTGGTGACACCGATCAAGCAGGTGGATCGTGGAGCGCTCCGGGGACGGCAGGCCCGCGGACTGACGTCGGGGGGCCACTCCCGCGCCCGGCCCCGTCCCGGTCACTTCGGGCGCAGGAATTTGGCCACCGCGCCCGCGTTCTCCGCGAGGTGCGAGGGGTTGATGGTTCCGACCGCGAGGCTCGTCACGCCCGGGACATCGAAGACCCCCGCCACCAGCTCGGGAAGCGCGACGCCGGAGGTCGCCCCCGCGGAATAGAGCCCACGCTTGATGATGACTCCCCGGCCGAGCGCGCGTGCGTGGTCGATCACCGGCCGGTGCACCTGGTAGGTGAGGTGGTAGGGGACCATGAGCACGTCGCAAAGCGATGCGGCGCGCAGCCCTCCCTCGACGGTCATCGTCGAAAACCCCGTGGCGCGCACCTTGCCCTCACGTTTGAGGTCGGCCAACGTTTCGCAGGCCGGCGTGTTCGCGAGCACGTCCACATCGTCCGGCCCGCTGTGCACCATGACGAGGTCGAGCGCGTCCCGCCCGAGGCGCCGGAGGCTCCGCTCGACGCTCGACCGGATGCTGGCGGCGGAGAACGAAAAAGTAGATTCGCCTCCTTCGAAGGTTTCCCCCGCCTTCGTGCCGATCAGGAATGACTCACCGCCCGCCCGCTCGGCGAGGAGCTGGCCGATGCGTTCTTCGGCGATACCGTAGGCTGGCGCGGTGTCGAGCAGGTTGATTCCGGACGCTTGCGCGCGATCGAGCAGGGCGTGCAGCGTGGGGTCGTCGGGGAGTTCGAACGCGGGAAACTTGAGCTTCTG
>CAZKYJ010000104.1:0-10106 GCA_964556355.1 uncultured Verrucomicrobiales bacterium
GGCCATCAACCGGACAATCGACCCAAGCAACATCCTCAAACCCGGGAAGCTCTTCGATATCTCTTGAAACGGGACACGACAGAACTGAAACTCGACTACTCGGTCGTCCAGCAGTGCATGCATTGTGGCATGTGCCTGCCCGACTGCCCGACCTACCAGGAGACGGGACGCGAGCGGAATTCGCCGCGGGGTCGCATCGCCCTCATGCGCGCGGTGGCCGACGGGGAGCTGGCGGTGACCGAGCAGTTCGGCCGGGAGATGTACTACTGCCTCGGCTGTCTCGCCTGCCAGTCCGCGTGCCCCGCTGACGTCGATTACGCGCGGCTTTTCGAGCATTCCCGCGCCACCATCGAGAAGGAGGGCGTCACCGATACGCCCCGTCGGAGACTCTATCGGTTCCTCACCCTCCGCCTCCTCTTTCGCAGCCCCCGGCTGCTCCGCTTCGTCGCGCGGCTCCTGCGGGGGTACCAGCGGTCGAACTGGGACCAGCGCGTCCGCGAAAGCGGGTTGATCCCCCGCCACCTCCGGCACCTGGAACCCAACACCCCCCGCGTTTGCCCCCGCTTTTCGCACGAGCTGATCGCCGCCAGCGAGTCGCCGCCGCGCCCGCGCCACCGGGTCGCCCTCCTCACCGGCTGCATCCAAGATATCGCCTACGCCACGGTCAACCGCGACTCCGCCGACGTCTTGCTTGCCGCCGGCTGCGAGGTCGTCACCCCTCCCGTCCAGCCGTGCTGCGGATCTCTCCACGCCCACAATGGCGACCTGGCCGGCGCCCGTAGGCTCGCCTTCCGGCAGCTCGAACTCTTCTCGCCGCTCGGGCGGTTCGACGCCATTATCTCGAACGCCGGCGGCTGCGGCTCCCATCTCAAACACTACTCCCACCTCCTCCCCGACGACCCGCGCGCCCACGAATGGGATGCGAAACTCAAAGATATCCACGAGTACCTCGCGGAGATAGGCCTCCTCGCCGCGCCGAGGTGCGTCGCACCGGTCCGCGTCGCCTACCACCCGAGCTGTCACCTCCATCACGGTCAGGGCATCCACAGCCAACCGGTCGATCTCTTGAAAGGCATCCCCGGAATCACCCTCGTCCCCCTGGCCGATGCCACCACCTGCTGCGGTTCGGCAGGCATCTATTCGATCACCCATCCCGAAACCAGCCAGCGCCTGCTCGAATCGAAAATCTCCCACATCGTCGCCACCGGCGCTACCATCGTTGCTACCGCCAACCCCGGCTGCGACCTCCAGCTCGCCAACGGCCTCCGCGCGCGCGGCTCCACCATTCGCGTCGTGCACCCGGTTTCGCTACTCGCCGAAGCCCTGAGGTCGCCGGAGCCCTAAGAAGCCGTCCCGATGACCGGTTCCCCATCGTTTTTCCCCGCCTGGTCGATCGTCTCCCGGACGACGCGTGCGAGCGAATCCACCTGGTAGGGCTTCTGCACAAAGCCGGTCGGCCGGTACCCTGTTTCCTCCGCGAACTCCTCGAGATCGACGAGGTAGCCGCTGCAGATGATCACCGCGAGGTCCGGGTAGATCTCCCGGATCATCTTGAACGTGTCCCGGCCGGAGAGACGGGGCATCGTCAGGTCGAGGAGGACGAGCGAGATCTCGCCGCCGTGGGCGCGCACCGCCTCCACGCCCTCGATGCCGTCGGATGCCGTCATCGTCTTGTAGCCATGGTGCTTGAGGACGCTCTCCGCCACGGATCGGACGACGACCTCATCATCGACGAGCAGGACGGTCTCCGTCCCCCCTTCGATCTTCTTCTCGGGCGGAAGGACACGGGCTCTGCCGCGGTCAGCCTTCGAGGCGTCCCGCGGGAAATAGATTGAGAATCGGGTGCCCTCCCCGAGGATCGATTGGCACTCGATCCAACCGCCGTGCTGCTTGACGATGCCGTAGCACGTCGCCAGGCCGAGCCCGGTTCCCTTACCCTGGTCTTTGGTCGTGAAAAACGGTTCGAAGATCTTGCTCTGCGTCTCTTCGGACATCCCCTCCCCGTCGTCTTCCACATCGACCCGCACATAGAGTCCCGGACGGGACTCGAGCCGGGATCCCGGGTCTGACGTGATTTCGACGTTCTCGGTCGTCAGTCGGATGACCCCACCGGCCGGCATGGCATCCTTCGCGTTCACGCACATGTTCATGATCACCTGCTGCACGTGGGTCGCGTCCGCCTTGACGCCCCACACGCCCTCGCTGGTGGTGACCTCGATACGGATCCGGGGATCGAGCGTGTGGCGGAGCAGCTCGTACACCTCGTCGACGATCCCGTTCACGTCGCAGTTCCCCATGGTCAGATGGCTTCTCCGGGAGAAGCCCAAGAGCTGCTTCACCAGCTCCGCCGCCCGTTCGCCCGCCAACCTCGCGTTGGCGACGTAGCGACCGGCCCCGGAGGTGGTACCCGATCGCTCGTCCTCCATCTGGGCCAGGCTCAAGTTGCCGATGATCCCCGTCAGGAGGTTGTTGAAATCGTGGGCGACCCCACCCGCCAGGCGGCCGATGGCCTCCATTTTCTGGGCCTGCTCGAGACCGGCCTGAAGCTCCCTCTCCGTCGTCACGTCCTCGAACATCCAGAGGAGCGCGAAGGTCTCGCCCCGGTCGCTCCGGACGGGCGCCACGTAGGCCGAGAGCTGGCGGGGGCTGGGCGACACGATACGCCATTCGGAATGCGACGACCGGTCGTGCTCGTCCAGCGCATCCTGCCAAGCCTCCGCGAAGTCCTCGCCGTTCTCGAAACAGTCGAAGATTCGCTGCTGCACTTCCGCGAAGGGCATCCCGCTGAGGTTGAGGTCGGGAAGGCCGAAGAACTGTCTCGTCCGCTCGTTGGCCGTGACGATCGTCCCGTCGTGGCGAACCATGAGTATGGCCTCCTTCGTCGACTCGAAAGCCGCCCGCAGCTGCCCGGTGAGATCGGCCAGCTTGGTCTGCGATTCTTGGAGTTTCTTCGTCCGCAGCGCGACCAGGCTCTCCAGCTTGCCCCGGTGCACGGAAACTTCGTCAACCATCTGGTTAAAGGTCGCGGCAAGACGGCGCATTTCTAGGGGACCCTCCTCGGGGATGCGAACCGTTGAGTTCCCCAGCGTCACCTGGTTGGCCACCCGGGCAGCTTCGTAGACCGAAGCCGCGATCCTTTTCGACATCAAGATGCCGATGACGACGGCGACCATCAGTCCGATGGTTCCGACGAGATACTGGTAGAGGTCGCCGGCGCGCACGGCGCTGACCAGCTCGTTGCCGGGAACGAGAGTGATCTGCAGCCAGGGTTCGCCTACCTGGGTCTCTTCCTTGGTGAGAGTTTGAACGACGTAGGCGAAACGCTCGCCCTGGGGGTTCTCGTAGATCCCCGAGCGCTTGTCCTCCCACACGGCGACGGGGATCCGTTCGTCGAACTTCTGCAGGATCCGCGACTTGTCGCGGCTCGCCAAGATGTTGCCGCGGCTGTCGAGCAGCACGACCTGGCCGTCTTCCCCGATATCAACTCCGTCGAGAACCTCCCACACGGTCGTGAAGGGGAGGCGGGCTTTGAGCACTTCGTGTTGCCCGTTACTCCCCGCCCCGAGCGGCAGGTAGACGGACAGGTGGAGGCCCGGATGGCCGACGATTTTCTGGGGCCAAGTGATCTCCTTGGGTGAGATCCCCGATGCCACATTCGTCAGCCAGTGGGTCGTGTCCTCCGGCTCCGGATGATCCTGGGTGGTGGTGCCCAGCATCCCGCCATCGGCCCCGTAGAGCGAGATGTCGGTGAATTCATAGATCGAAACGAGACGATCCATCTCTTCTTCGCGGTCACCGATGCTGCGGGTCGAATCCACGACGGTCGGGTTAGATGTCAGCGAATCGAGATCTTCCGCCGCCGCTTTCATCGTGGTGGCGACCTCACGCTTGAGCTCGCGCGAGATCTCCCGATACTTGTCGAACTCGGACGCCGTCAGCTCGTGGACGACGATCGTCCTGTTCACGACCGCGACGAGGATGAGGGGAAGGAGGCCGCAGACAGCCAGAGCAAGCAGAATCCGGTTGCGGATCGTGTCGAGCCTACCGATCTTGCTGCGGGCTTCCATCGAGGGCGAATCCTGGAATGATTCGGATAGGGCGGGCTCGGTCACGGAGCGACCGGCCGCCGCCGGACGGGCAGGGGTCGCCTACTCGGCGGCACTCTCGAGATGCCCGACCGTGGCGTTCGCGCTCGCGCGTTCCCGGAGGGCGACCTCCATGGCCCGCCACGTCTGGTTGATCAGCATCGCGCGTTTCGAGCCCGGCTTTTCCAAGATGACGCACCGGTCGAGAACGTCCTGGGGAGGGTAGATCCTCTCGTCCCCCAGCAGGTCTTCGGCGAGGAATGGTTTTGCTGACTCCAGGGGCGACGCACACCAGACGTAGTTGCAATTGGCGGCCGAGTTCTCCGGCGCACTCATGAAATTGATAAACTGACGGGCGGCTTCCGCGTTCTCGGCGTCCCGGGCGATGACGAAGTTGTCGATCCATAGCGGCGCGCCCTCGCGGGGGATGAAGTAGGAGACGAACTCGCTGTCGTCCGCCGCCCATGCCGCGTCACCGCTGTAGCACATCGCTGCGGCGATCGACCCGTCCACCAGCCCGGCCCGGGCGGCGATATCGTCTCCGTACTGGGCACCCAAATCCCTGATCTGCTGGAGCAAAAGCTCCGAGGCTTCGGCAAATTCCTCAGGGCTCTCAGAGTTTGCCGAATACCCCTGGGAGATCAGTGCGACCGAAATGGGATCGAAGCTCTCCTCCATCATCATGATCTTCCCGGCGAGCGACGGGTTCCACAACAGGCTCCAGGACGGTTCGACATCCTTCACGATATCCGTGCGGTAGGCCACGAGGGTCGTGCCCCAAACATAGGGAACGGAATACTGGTTCCCCGGATCAAAGCTCCGGTCCGCGTAGCGGCTCGCGACGTGCTGGAAGTTCGGGATGCCCGCCATCTCAATCTGCCGCACCAAGCGGAGTTCGATCAGTTCGGAGACCGTGACATCATCGGCCACCACCACATCATATTCGCCCGGCCTCGACTGGAGGTTGGCCTGCAGCTCATCCGATCCCCCGTAGACCTGATATTCGACCGCGATCCCGGTCTTCTCAGTGAACGCCTCAAGCACCTCCGGATCAAAGTATTCGTCCCACGAGTAGAGGCGGACGCTCTTCGCTCCGCTCCCGCCTTCCAGATGGTCGGCAGAAACGCCAGTCAACACTGTCGTCTCACTGACTTCGCAGCCGAATATCCCAAAGGCGAGTAGGAGCAGAGCCCGACTGCCGGTTGCTGAAAATATAAAATTCATGCGCATCATAACAATTCAATTTACCATAATATTTTTGACTAGCAATACTTTATATTCTGTCAGCATGCTTTCCCGGTTCCACATTGACGATTTCTCGAATTGTCATAGCTCATGCCCTCGCAGATTCTCTCAAAATTGATAAATGATTTCGAAACTGCGATTTGTTTATGGGAATTTCGCAACCTTTACTTGCGTAATGTCGGAGAACTCCCTAGAGTATGTTGATAGTTTGACTTCAAAAGGCTCTTCCGCTTTCCGAAGCCCGCTCAGAATGAAAAATAGTGCCCTCCTCGCCATCGCCGTCACGATCGCCCTTAGTGCGATTGGAGTACTCGCCGACTATTTTTTGAAGAAGGCAGGCGAGGCGAAATCGCCATATATGTCCCGCTATTTTTTCCTCGGCTTGGTGACCTACGCGTCAACGGCACCCGGCTGGCTTTTCGTCATCAAGAACCTCAAACTCGCCCAAGTTGGCGTTTTCTATTGCATCTCGACCATTCTCATGTTGTGCCTCCTCGGTCTGATCGTGTTCAAAGAGACGCTTTCAGTGACCGAGATGATCGGCGTCGCCATGGCGATTGTCTCCCTCTGCCTACTGGGACGCCTCGCGTAGCCTCGATTTCGCCCCCGTATCCCATCGTACGATGATTCGAAAAGTTGACCTTCGAGACTGCCCACTTGGCCAGGGCATCTTCGCGCGGTTCCCCTTAGTAAAAGGGGAGGTGATCTTCTTTTTGACCGGAAGGTTCATGGGGCTCGAGGACGCGCTGAGCCAGGCCGACGAGGGTGCCAACACGGTCGGCATCGGTCAGGGCGAATACATCGACCCCGGGTTTCCAACCGCCTTCATCAACCATTCGTGCGACCCTAATTCCGGGATCGTCGATGATATGACATTCATCGCACTTCGGGACATCGCCAAGGGCGAGGAGGTCCGGTTCGACTATTCCACCGCGCTCTACGAGCGCCTCTGGACCATGAAATGTTCCTGCGGCGCGCCCAACTGCCGTGGCATCGTCAGGGATTTCGACCTGCTTCCCAAGTCCCTTCAAGAATCCTACCTTGAGCGGCGTATCGTCCAAAGCTACATAGTCAAGGCGATCGGCAACAAGCCGCAAGCGCTGCTCCGGAACACTGACGAAACGCTTCAGAATACCAACGACACTGTAGCAGCATGAGCGCCGACGTTAAACTGTGCCGCCAAGGATTCCCTGAGGATTCCCCGAGGCTCGGACAGGACGTGAGCCCGCATGAGTTTATCGAGCGGAGCGACTTCCGCGGCGCGCTGGCAGTGTTCGGAGACTACGCGCTGATCATCCTCATCGCGTTTGCGTCGATCAGTTTGGCTCATCCGCTGGCCTACGTCGCTGCCGTGTGGATGATCGGACTGATCATGCTTGGGCTCGGTGAGGCCCTCACCCACGAAGCCTCCCACTACAACCTCTTTCGCACCCGCTGGTTGAACGACATCGGTGAGATCTTCTACTGCCTGCCGTTCCTGTTCACCATTGCCTCCTACCGCAACCAGCACCAGGACCACCACTCGTCCGTAAGCAGGTCGCCCGAGGCGGTGGCCGCTGAATACGAGGCGGCGGGAATCATGCCCAACGGCCGCAACATGATATGGATCTGGTTCATCAAGCCCGTCATCGGATGTGCCGGGTGGCTCTATCTTGATTCGGTCGCCACGCTACTGGAACGCCGATCTGTAGGGAAACTCCTCGTTTTCTGGGCGCTCGTCTTTGGTGCCTTCACCGTCTCGGGGAACTTGGACATCCTAATCCTCTACTGGATCGTCCCGCTGCTCTGGAGTTTCTCCTCGTTTTTCTACTGGTCGGAAATCGAAGATCACTATAACACCGTGTCCGGATCCCGGACGAACGTGAGCTGGACGAACGCCTTCACCCACAACAACGGCTACCACTACATCCACCACCAGTACCCGACGATCCCGTGGTACCGGCTCCCCGAAAGCCACGCCGCCTTCTGCGCTGACAACCCCGACATTTCCACGGGGTTCCTCGACACTTTCCGCCAGATCTCGCGCCAGCGCCCACGCGACAATCCGGACGCACCGGAAGAGTCGGGCGATTGAATCGTCGCCAATCGGGCCGACAATCGCGACCCTGGTTCGACCGGCAGCCCCCCTGCCCGGCGACCAGGATCACGACCCGAACGCCGACACCCAATTCGCCACCATTAATGCCCGACATCGCCTCGCCACCGCCATCGCCGCCCCAACGTCCCGCCGCAGCCTCCGGGGGGGGATCAACTTACGGGATCGCCCACTGGGGTGCGGAGTATTTCGCCGTCAGCGATGGGGGAGAAATCACCGTCAAGCTGAAGGGTGAGGATGGTTCGCAAGGAGACGTCAGCCTTTTCGGGATCGTGCGCAACCTTGAGGCTGCCGGCGTCGGCACCCCGATCCTCCTCCGCTTTCCCTCGATCTTGGAGTCGCGGATCGAGCGGCTCAACGGAGGGTTCGCCAGCGCGATGGAGCGCTTCGGCTACCGGGGACGCTACCGGGGCGTCTTCCCGATCAAAGTGAACCAGCAAGAACAGGTGATCCGTGAGGTCACGGCCTTCGGGCGACGGTTCCACTACGGCCTGGAAGCGGGGAGCAAACCCGAACTCATCGCCGCCCTTTCCTACCTCGACGATCCCGCGGCGCTCCTCATCTGCAACGGCTACAAGGACCACGACTTCATCGACCTCGCCCTGCGCGCGCGGAAGATGGGCATCGACGTCGTCCTCGTCCTCGAGATGCCCCAAGAGCTCGACATCATCATCGAACGCGCCGCCGCCCTCGCCGTGGAGCCGGCCGTCGGCATCCGGGTCAAGCTCTCCAGCGAGAGCGGCGGCCACTGGATCGAGTCCGGCGGCGAGCAGAGCCCGTTCGGCCTCAATATCGCCCAGCTCATGACGGTGGTCGACCGGCTGCGGGCTGCCGGGAAGCTCGGATGGCTCCGCATGCTCCACTGCCACCAGGGCTCGCAGATCCCCGACCTCTTCTCGATCAACCGCGCCACCCGCGAGGCGGCTCGCATCTACGCGGGGCTCATCAAAGAGGGTGCACCCATGGGCATGCTCAACCTCGGAGGCGGCCTGGCCGTGGACTACGACGGCTCCCGCTCCACCCTCCCCAGCAGCGCCAACTACTCGATGGAAGACTACTGCGAGGCGCTGGTCGATTCCGTCCAAGGGGTTCTCGATAACGCCGGTGTCGCCCACCCCTCACTGATCACCGAGTCCGGGCGCGCCATCACCGCCCACTACGCCGCCCTCGTCGTCAAGGTGATGGACGTCAACCGCTTCGCCGTCGACTGGGATATTTCGATCGAAGGCTGCGCGGATCTCGATGCCATCAGCGGCTTGGAAGAAATCGCCCGGTCCGTTTCCGCCCACAACTGTCTCGAGTGCTACGACAAGGCATTCCGCTACCGCGACGAGCTGCGCGACGCGTTCAATGCGGGCGAGATCGGGCTCCGCGACCGCTCCGTCGCCGAGCAGCTCTTCTGGCAGGTGCTCACCCGGGTGGGGCACTTCTCCCGCGACCTCCCTGCCCACGCCGTCCTCCACGAGAAACTCCGCGATCTCGACTCGATGCTGGCCGACCGCTACTACGCCAACTTCAGCATCTTCCAATCCACCGCCGACGCCTGGGCCATCGACCAGCTTTTCCCCGTCGCCCCGCTCCACCGGCTCCACGAGAAACCGACCCGCGTCGGCGTCCTCAACGACATCACCTGCGACTGCGACGGGAAAATCAAACGCTACATCACCGACCTCGGCGGCAGCGAGACCATCCCGCTCCACGGCCTGCGCGACGGCGAAGACTACTACCTCGCGATCTTCCTCGTGGGTGCCTACCAGGAAACCCTGAGCGACATGCACAACCTCTTTGGGGATACCCACGCGGTGTCCGTCGGCCTCGAGGGCGGAAAGCCCGTCACCAGCCGCGAGGTGTACGGGGACAAGATCGCCGACGTGCTCAGCTACGTCGAGCACGACCCCCTGCAGCTCGAGTCCGAGTTCGTCAGCAAGGCGGACCGCGCCAGAGCGGCCGGTCAGATCGACGGCACCGAGCACGGCGAACTCGTCGCCGCCTTCCAGCGCTGCCTCCAGAGCTATACCTACTTCGTCCACTGATTCCGCCAGCCAACCGACCGATCCCATGCCAGCGCCCATCACCGACTTCATCCGCCACCACTACCGCCACTTCAACGCCGCCGCACTGATCGACGCGGCGGACGGCTACTCCCGACTCATCGATGGTGGGGGCAAGATGTTCGTCACCCTGGCCGGTGCCATGTCGACCGCCGAGCTCGGCCTCTCGCTGGCCGAGATGATCCGGCAAGACAAAGTCCATGGCATTTGCTGCACGGGGGCGAACCTCGAGGAGGACGTCTTCAACCTCGTCGCCCATGACCACTACGTGCGCGTCCCCCACTACCGCGACCTCCGTCCCGAGGACGAGCAGGATCTCCTCGACCGCCACCTCAACCGCGTCACCGACACCTGCATCCCCGAGGAGGAAGCCATGCGCCGCATCGAGCGCACGGTCCTCGAACACTGGGTCGCCGCCGACCGTGCGGGCGAGCAGTTCTTCCCGCACGAGTTCATGTACCAGATTCTCCTCTCGGGCGGCCTTGCCGATTCCTACCAGATCGATCCGCAGAACAGCTGGCTGATGGCAGCCGCCGAGAAAAACCTCCCGATGTTCGTTCCCGGGTGGGAAGACAGCACCACCGGCAACATGTTCGCGAGCCACGTCATGACCGGCGAGGTCAAGAACGT
>CAZKYJ010000105.1:0-10061 GCA_964556355.1 uncultured Verrucomicrobiales bacterium
CGCCTTCGGCATGCTCATGCTCAAAAACGTGTTCGGAAGTTAATAACACGCTCTAGTGTAAGAGCCTGTTGAAGAATACTGGCACGCCGCGTCGCCGGGATGTTCTTCATGGATGAGAGCGCGGTGCGCGTTGGGAAAGATTTGGCGCCCTGATGGGAAGAAGCTGTTGAGCGCGTGGGTGGGCACATCCGTAGACGTCCGATCTGGGAACCCCTGTCCCGATCCTCCGTCCCGTGAACAATCGTCCCAATGGGACGCGTAACCTCCCATTCATGATCCGTTGGCTTCTCATCGCAGGCACAGGGCTATTCGGGGCGGTGCTGGTTTCAGCGGCCGAGCCCTTCGAGGCCTTTCTGGAGACGCGTTGCTTGGAATGCCATGGCCCCGAAAAGGAAAAGGGCGACCTCCGGATCGACACGCTCTCGCGCGATTTCACCGCGGGCACCGACGCGCATCTCTGGGCGGAGATCGTGGAAAAGATCAATGCCGGAGAGATGCCGCCGGAGGACGAGCCCCGGCCGACCGAAGGCGAGATCGCGGCCGTCATCGCCCAGCTCGACGCGAGGATCGGCGAAGGCCGCGCGGCGCGGATGGCGGCGCGGCCGCCGGTGGCGCACTACCGGCTGAGCCGAAAGGAGTATCAGAACACCGTCTACGACCTGTTCGGCGTGCGCTACGACCCGACCAAGCCGGGGGAGTTGAACGAAGATCCGCGATGGCACGGCTACGAGCGAATCGGCTCGCAGCTCTCGCTTGCCCCCTCCCACGTCGAACGCTACTACCGCGCCGCCGAAACGGTGCTGGCGCGGGCGTTCCCCGAGAAACCGGTCGAGGTTCGGAAGGTGCGCAAAACGGCCGCCGAGCTCCGCTACGAGGGCGGGGAAAAGCAGCAGGTCTATCTCGACCGATTCGGGATCACGCGTCCCCTGCGCGCCCTGATCTTCCCAGGCCGGGTGCAACAGGCGCTGTCGCCGAACTGGTTTGGAGCCACGGGGCCGGAGCACAGCGGGCTCTACCGTGCCCGGATCAAGGCGAGCGGGGTGCGTCCCTCGGGTGGGCAGACGGCACACCTGCGCATCGGGAAGGAAACGGGAGAAGAGAGCAACGAGGGGTTGATCGAGCTCGACATCCTGGCCCCGGAGGATGCTCCCAAGGTCTACGAGTTCGAGGTGTTCCTCGAGATGCCCGCGAGCCTCCATTTCAACGTGGTGGCGACCGACATCATCGACCGGCAGAAGGGGGCGCACTACCGGAATGCGCTCTCCCAGCCGTTCTACATGTTCACCCACTCGAGCGAGACCGCCCTGCTCAATCCGACCGCACCGAAGATGTTCGACGAGGAGGGCAACGGGATCTACTCGTCGGTGCTGCTCGATTGGATCGAGTGGGAGGGTCCTCTGGTCAGCGAGGCCGAGAGTGCCGTGCGCGACGGGTTGTTGCCCCACGATGATTCAACGGTAGAGGAGATTGGCGACAAACTCCTCCGGTTCGCCGAACGCGCGTGGCGCCGCCCCGTAACGATGGAAGAGCTCCGCCCCTACCTCCGCGCCTTCGAATCGGAGCGGGCGGAGGGGGAGGGCGTCATCGCGGCCTATGAGGTGGCGCTGCTCGGGGTGCTGACCTCACGTCATTTCACCTATCTCGTGGAGGGCGATCCCGTGCCGCGGGCCCAGTTGACGGATTTCGAACTGGCCGCACGGATCTCCTACTTCCTCTGGAGCTCGATGCCCGACCAGGCCTTGTTCGATGCGGCCGGGGAGGGGAGGCTGGTCGGGGATGGGGACGGCCTGGCGGCGCAGGTGGAGCGGATGCTGGCCGACCCGAAAATCGACCGGTTCATCGATGACTTCCCACGCCAGTGGCTGCAGTTGCACCGTCTCGGGATGTTCCCGCCGGATGGCAAGCTCTACCCGAACTACGACGTCTGGCTCGAGGCGAGCATGCGGGGTGAGGTGGTGCACACCTTCCGCGAGGTCTTCGCCGCCAACCTGTCCCTCGACGCGTTCATCTCCTCGGATTGGACGATGGCGAACCCGCGCCTGTGCGCATTTTACGGGCTGCCCGAACCCCCAAGCTCCGGTTTTCAGCGGGTGTCCCTGCCGCCCGACCAGCACCGGGGCGGGCTGCTGACCACGGGCGCGATCCTCGGGCTCACCTCCGACGGCACCCGGCACCGGCCGGTCCACCGGGGGGTGTGGATCAGCGAAGCGATCTTCGGCAAAACTCCGCCGCCGCCGCCGGCCAACGTCGATCCGATCGAGCCGAACCCGCCGGACAGCCCGAAGGCGACCATCCGCCAAAAGATCGAGGCGCACGCCCAGGACGCCAACTGCGCCGCCTGCCACCGCACGATCGACCCGCTCGGCCTGGCCTTCGACCAGTATGACGCGATCGGCCAGTGGCGCACGCACGAACGGGTGGAGCAGGGCCAGGGGGATGACCCACCCGTGAATCCCAGCGGCACCTTGCCCGATGGGCGTCCTTTTGCCGACGCCGAGGAGTTCAAGCAGCTGCTCCTCGACGACCGCGACCGCTTCCTCGGAGCCTTCGTCGAACACCTCTGCACCTACGCGCTGCGCCGCGTCCTCACGGTGGACGATCGCGAGGGCGTCCAGGCGATCGTGGAGGAGGCGAAGCAGCACGAGTACCGGCTCAAGGACATCGTCCGCGCGGTGGCGTTGTCAGAGCTGGTGCGGAGGCGGTAGCCATTCGCCATTAGCCATTCGCCATTAGCCATTAGCCATTAGCCATTAGCGATTAGCGATTAGCGATTAGCGATTAGCCATAGTGAAAGATTTTCGGCAGTTACAGATTTGGGAGCGGTCTCACCAGCTCACGCTTGCGGCCTACCGGATTACCCGAGCTTTCCCAAGCGAGGAACGGTTTGGTCTCATTTCTCAAATGCGAAGGTCGTCTGCTTCCCTTCCCACCAACATTGCCGAGGGCTGCGGAAGGAATTCTGATGCGGATTTTGCCCGCTTCCTCGATCATGGTATGGGATCTGCCAGCGAACTGGAATACCAGCTCATCCTCTCTAAAGACCTCGGCTACCTAGCGAACGACCAATTCGCAGCAACCTCCACCGAACTCATCGAAATCAAGCGCATGCTCAACGCCTTTATCCAAAAGCTAAGAGCTAACCGCTAAAAGCTAACCGCTAACCGCTAACCGCTAACCGCTAACCGCTATCTCCCCATGAACATCCAAACCCAATCTTGGCTGATCGACCGCCGCCATGTGCTGCGCGGCCTCGGCAGTTTCATCGCCCTGCCGCTGCTCGATTGCATGCTGCCTGCGCGGGCTGCGGAAGCCCTCGAGGCGAGGCCCAAACGCAGTGTTTTCATCTACCTACCGAACGGCGTCAACACGCTCGACTTCCAGATCACCACGCCCGGCGAGGGCTTCGAGTTCTCGCGCTCGCTCCAGCCGCTGGAGCGCCACCGGGGTGCCGTCACGCCGATCAGCGGCCTCCACCACCCGGGCGGTCTGGGACACCATCACAACTGCCAGAAGATCTGGCTGACCGGGGGGAAGATCGGCCCCACCGACCGCAACACCATCTCGGTCGATCAGCAGATGGCCGAAGTGACCTCGCCGCACACGCGGTTTCACTCGCTGGAGATCGCGAACAAGGGGGAGTCCTTGGCCTGGACGGCGGATGGCATTCGGCTGCCGGGGATGAGCCGGAGCAGCGAGATCTTCGCCCACCTTTTCGAGGAGCCCACGGATGGCACCGCCGCCCAGAGGCGGGCGTTGCGGCGGAAGGGCAGCGTGCTCGATGCGAACCTCGACGAGGTGCGCCAGCTTGAAAAAAGGATGGGCGTCGAGGACAAGGGGAGGCTCGACCAGTACCTGAACGCGGTCAGGGAAACGGAGGTCCGCACCGACCGCGCCGATGCGTGGCTGGATGTCCCCCGGCCGGAGATTGCCGAGGCGGATCGCCAGCGCACCATGCGCGAGGTGCCGCAGACCCGGGCGGGGGAGTATTTTCGGGCGATGTATGACTTGATCGTGCTGGCCTTTCAGACCGACGCCACGCGGGTCGCCACTTTCAGCAGCGGCATCGAAGGCCAGGGGCTGCCGATCCCTGAGCTGGGGATATCGCAATCGCGCCACGAGCTGAGCCACCACAACGGGGATCCCGGGCACATGGAGAAGCTTACGCAGAGCGACACCTTCGCGGTCGAGCAGTTCGGCTATTTCCTCACGCGGCTGGCGGAGACGAAAGACCTCGACGGCCGGCCGCTTCTCGATTCCACCATGGCTCTGTTCGGCAGTGGCATGGCCTATGGTCACAGCCACGGCAATGCGAACTTGCCCCTGGTTCTCGCGGGCGGAACCGGGCTCGGAATCCGCCATGGCCGACACCTCGATCTCAATCAGGGGCACTTTGATGGCTATCGGCTCGACGATCCCGGACATCACTATCGCCTCTGCGGCCGCCCGGCCAACAGCGATGCCCACCTGAGCAACCTCCTGCTGACGATGGCGCAGAAGATGGGCGTGGAGGCCGAACGCTTCGGCGACAGCAACCGTGACCTGGATCTCGGATGAGGCGTTTCAGCCCCGCGCAGTTCCTGCTGGTGCTCCTTCAACTCGGGCTCGTGGCCGCCGCGGATGACGGGGGCTTCCGTCCGGAGCCGGGCAAGTTTCCCCCCATTGCAGAAGCCAGATCCTACCGCGGAGAACTCGTCTTCGTCGATCACGTGAACCGGCGGGGAAGCCTGCGCCTCCACGTGGACGGACACTACCACGAGGGGCGGCTGCACCACTTCGCGATGCTGCCCTACGGGATGATCTTCTACCATGGCGCCCCGGCCGAGCTGCGGGACATCCCCATCGGCACCGTCCTCTACGGACGCTTTTATCTTCCGCCGGATCCCACGACCTCCGCCGTTCCCGTGGTGACGGGGAACCAGGTGACCCAGCCCCGCGAGAACTACGCCATCCTGCTGGAAGACGGGCCGAGCCTCTGCCTGCGCGAAGGCAAAGCCTGGACGCTGACCGGGGTCGAGATCGACGGCGGGGAAGGCCGCCTGGTCGCCAGCCTCGAGCGCGGGGAAGGCGGTGAGGGGCTCGGCGGCGAACACGAGCTGACGATCGACGGCTCCACCCGCATCTGGCGCGGCCGCGAGCTGCTGGGGGTCGACGACCTGATCGCGGACGGTACATGGCCGGATGCCGGAAGGCGGAGCATCGGGAGCCAGGCGGTCCAGCTCGCACTCGCGTGGCACCCGCGCTATCTCTACCAACAGTTTCATGTCGCAGATCTGTGGCTGGACGAAGCCGCGATGGATGTCGCTGCGGAGCGCCAGCGCGGCCGCCACATCCGCCACATCCGCCTGCGCTGGATGCCGGCGAGGGTCGAGGTGGTGGATCACGGCGAGTTCGGTGCCGCCACGATCACGGCGACGCTGTTCGGTGGGATGGACGCCTCGCTCTACGCCGACTTCCTGGCGGGTAGCGGGGCGAAGATGGCGGCGGCAGAAGACACCCTCCGAACCTGGTGGCCCGATCATGACGGGATGGATGGGACACTCACCGAAGTGAAGAGATCCGAGGGGACGCCGGAATTTGGCAGCAGCGGGATTCAGGTGTGCTTCCAAGTGCCCCTCGTGCTGGAGGGCTTTCGGCCGGGGCGTACCGTCCGGATCCGTCCCCACGCTTGGCCCAATGTGAAACCTCCGGTGGAAGAACTGGTGCAAGGTTTCGAAGACCGCTGGCCGAGCCCGGATATTTTTGGGAAATGACCGGACCGACAACGTATCTGTCGACGGGGCGATGCGGTGCTTCACCCCGGCGGCCGGATTTCGACCAATCCGGTGGCTGTTGCCGGATCCTCGCGAGGGTTCGGCAGGGCATCGCCAACCCCCTGATCCCTCCTGCCTTCTACCCCCCTCCCTTTTTGATCCGAATTCCCCAGCTCATCGGTTTCCTGGCACTCCAGTCGTTGGCGATCGTCCCGGCCAGCCTCGCCCAGCCGGTCGTCCCGGGCCTCGTCGCGAGCAAGCTCGACCCGGAACTCGGGGGGCTGGTGTTGATCGAGGAACTCAATTGCGTGGCCTGCCATGCCAGCGAAGCACCATTTTCCGACCGGTCGAAGAAGGCCCCCCGCCTGTCCGGAGTCGGTTCGCGGGTGAATCCGCATTACCTTGAGGCGTTCATTCGCGACCCGCACGGGATCAAGCCGGGAACCACGATGCCCGATGTTCTCGCGCAGGTGCCGGCGGAGGATAGGGGAGAGATCGCCAACGCCCTCACCCACTACCTGCTGTCGCTAGGGGAGAACGAATTCACCCTCGAGGCGACCGACGCGGTCGCCGCCGGGCACGGCGAACGGCTGTTCCACGCTCGCGGATGTGTCGCCTGCCATTCGCCGCGCGACGCCGACGGGGCAGAGATGCTCCCGTTGACCTCGGCACCGCTCGGGGCGCTGGATAAAAAGTACAGCTTCGGAAGCCTCGTCGGTTTCCTGCGGAACCCCCTCGCCGTCCGGCCGTCCGGTCGCATGCCCGACCTCGGTCTGCCGCGGCAAGATCTGGAGCGCATCGCGCACTACCTCTTGCGCGACACCCGGGTGCCGGGGCACCTCGCCTACACCCTCCACCGCGGCCAGGTGTGGGAGGGAATCGACAGCGATACCGTGGAGGCAGAGCGGGCCGGACAGGTCGCGGATTTCGCGCTGGCAAGCCTCGGCCAGGTGCAGCACCAGACCGCGATCGAGTACGCAGGGTGGCTCGACCTCGCGCAGCAGGGGCGCTACACTTTCTTCTTGGAAATGAACGGGGGCTCCCTCCACATCGATGAAGAGCCGATCGTTCGCGAGCCCCCGAGCAACCGGCGGGGGCCGAAGAAACTCGAGGGCGCGACAGAGTTGCCAGCGGGCCGGCGAAAGATCGAACTCACCTATTTCCACACCGGGCGCGAGCCGAACTTCTCTTTCGAAATCGAGGGGCCGGGCCTCCCCCGGCAGCCTATCCCCGCGTCGATGCTGTCGATTTCCGACGAACCCGTCGCGGCTTTGGAGCCGTTCGCGGTGGACGCCCAGCGGGCGGCGCGCGGACGCGAGCACTTCGGGGCGCTGGGATGCGTCCGCTGCCACGACGATGTCCAGGCCGACCCGGTGCCCGCGCCCGCCTTCGCCATGCTCGATCCCGGCAGTGGCTGCCTGAGCGGCGCCCCCGGGGCGTGGCCGGACTATTCGCTGGACGAGGCGCAGCGCCAGTCGATCGCGGACGCCTTGCCCCGCGCCGAGGCCACCCGGCTGGGCGACCGGCAGCAGATCGACAGGGCGCTGGTCAGCTTCAACTGCATCGGCTGCCACGAGCGCGGCGACCTCGGGGGGATCGATCCGAAACGCGACGCCTACTTTACGGGGACGCGGCCGGCGCTGGGGGATCAGGGGCGCCTCCCTCCCCCGCTGACCCACGTCGGTGCGAAGCTGACGCCAGGTTGGCTCGGCGAGGTGCTCTTGCGCGGGGGGCGGCAGCGCGAGTATCTCGACGCCCGCATGCCCCAGTTCGGCGAGGCGAACGTCGGGCAACTCGTCGGGCTGTTCGGCCGGGTCGATGCGCTGGAGCCGGTGACCGTGCCGGAACCCGCGAACATCCAAGAATCGAAGTCGGCGGGGTACGAGATGATGGGGACGGACGGGCTCAGCTGCATCGCCTGCCACGACTTCAACGGGCAGGAAGCGGGCGGGGCAGGGGCGCTCGACATCGTGCACGTCACGGAACGGCTCCAGAAGAGCTGGTTCCACCTCTACATGCGCAACCCCTCGCGGTTCCACGACACCGTGATCATGCCCAGCTACTGGCCCGGTGGGCAATCCGTCAGGCCGAACATCCTCGGAGGCGATAGCGCCCAACAGATCGAGGCGCTGTGGGCGTATCTCGAGGATGGTGCCCGCGCCAAGAAACCGGTGGGATTGTCCCGACAGTCCAGCGAGCTCCGGGTCGCCGACGTGGCCGAGATAGCGCGCGGCCGCGGGCCCGCCGGCTACCGCGGGATCGCCGTCGGTTATCCCGAACGGGTGAACCTCGCCTTCGATTCCG
This sequence comes from uncultured Verrucomicrobiales bacterium, assembly GCA_964556355.1. GTDB lineage: Bacteria > Verrucomicrobiota > Verrucomicrobiia > Verrucomicrobiales > DEV007 > CAZKYJ01. The sequence continues at coordinate 8,055 of CAZKYJ010000105.1, forward strand.
AGGAGATGGCCTTGCGCCTGCTGTGGAAGGGCGAATTCGTCGATGTCAACCACGGTTCCTTCAACGCGCGGGGTGGCGAGCGGGTAGCGTTCCCTCCCGGCATCCCCTTCCACCGCCTGGAGTCGATGGACGACGATTGGCCCTACAAGGGTAAGACCAATTATACGTTCCCCCAGGACCAGGGCTACCAGTTCCGCGGCTACCAACTGGGAGCGCTGCGCCGACCGACATTCCACTACCAGTACGGTGACATCGAGGTGACCGACTTCTTCGAGGACGTCCCCGGCGAGGGGGGGACGGCGAAGCTCAGGCGAACCCTCCAGTTCTCCTCGCCGGCCGCGCAGGAGCCATTCCACTTCCGCGCCGCCGCCGGCAAAGAAACGAGTGCGGAATCGGAACGCGTCTTTCGGATCGACGACCTCGAGCTGCGGATCGTCGGTGACCACCGCGGGTTCGTCCGCGACGGGGACCCGCAAGAAGTCTTGGTCCCCATCACCTTGCCACCGGGGACGTCCACCCTCACCCTCGAATACCAATGGTAGCTGCCCGTCCCATCCTAGCGTTGCTGGCACTTTCGGGGACCACTCTCCTGGCAGAGGACCTGGGAGAGATGTGGGGGAGCGCGGCCGAAGAGGCCCGCTACTACCCGATCGTCGATATCCCGATCCCGCCGGGGGTTCCCATGCGGGCAGGGAGTTTCGAGATCTTGCCGGACGGTCGGCTGGCCGTGGGGACGCGCCGGGGAGATATCTACTTCATCCAGGGTGCTTTCGAGTCTCCGCCGGTGCCCGAGTACCACCTGTTCGCCAGCGGCCAGGACGAGATCTTCGGGCTGTCCTGGAAGGACGGGGCCATGACCGCCACCCAGTTCGGGGAGGTGACCCGGATCTCCGACAGCGACGGCGATGGGGTCGCCGACCGCTACGAGACCTTGACCAATAACTGGGGTTACGCCGAGGGGCACGAGTTCGCGTTCGGATCCAAGCACGATGCGGAGGGCAACATCTGGGTGGCGCTCGGCCTGAGTGGATCCTACCATTCGCACAACCTCTTCCGGGGATGGGCGGTGAAGGTGACGCCGGAGGGGGAGATGCTGCCCGTGTGTAGCGGGCTGCGCAGCCCCGGTGGCGTGGGCGCGAATGCCCAAGGCGTGATGTTCGCCATCGAAAGCCAGGGGCCGTGGAACGGGTGTTGTTCGCTCAAGCACCTCAAGCAGGGGGGCTTCCTCGGCCACCCGGCGAGCTACAACTGGTACCCCTTCGCGCCGGGCATGAACGCGCCCGCGGTGGAGCCCGAAAGCCCGTCCCGCCTGCAGGTCGAGAGGGGGCGGGTGAAAGAGCTCGTGCCTCCGGCGGTGCGCTTTCCCTACATCAAGATGGGGCGTTCGATCTCCGGATTCCGCCTGGATGATACCGGCGGGAGATTCGGCCCCTTCCAGAACCAGATTTTTCTGGGCGACTACACGCTGAGTATCATCATGCGGGCGACGACCGAAGAGGTCAACGGCGTCTGGCAGGGTGCGTGCTACCCGTTCCGCGAAGGCTTGGCCACCGGGATCATGAACGTCGAGTTCTCACCGGCGGGGCAACTCGTCGCCGGCGGCTTCACCACCAACCGGCAGTGGCCGGTCCGCGGGACGGAGCCGTTCGCCCTGCAGCGGATCGACTGGACGGGGCTGGTGCCGTTCGAGATCCGAGAGATTAACATCCGGAAAGACGGTTTTCTCGTCCACTTCACCAAACCGGTCGACAGGGAGACCGCCTCGAGCGCCGGTTCCTACACCATCGGTACCTACACGCACAACTACGCGGCGGGCTACGGGAGCCCGGAGGTCGATCAGACGGTGCCCACCGTGACGAAGGTGGTGCCGGCCGCGGACGGGCTTTCGGCCATGGTGTATCTCGACGAGATTGTCGAAGGCCACATCCACGACTTCGATCTCGCCGGGCTGCGGTCCGCGGATGGCGAGCCCCTGCTCCACACCAAGGCCTACTATACCGTGAACGA